>JAIOQK010000277.1 GCA_021413425.1 Mycobacterium sp. | reverse complement strand
AAGCCCGCCGAAGTCGCTCAGGCCGGGGTTGAATCGACTCATGATCGGACGCGTCGGTGCCCTGGCAGCTGCTCTCGGTGTGGGTACGGCGGTCGCGATCGCGCTGTCCGCCCCCGCGGCGGCCGACACCGACGCAGGCGCCCGTGACGCCGGCGCCCGTGACGCCGCCAAGCCGGGCAGAGCCGCCGGTGCGGCCGCGCCCCGCAGTGCGGTCACCGCGGTCCGCACGCCAGCCGTCGCCGCCCGACCCGCCCGCGTCGCCCGCGACTCCGCCCCGCAGGCTCCTGCGGTGCCTGCGGCGTTCAGCGCCGTGGCCGCGGCGGGCCGCGACGTGCAGCGAACCTTCTTCAACTCCTATCCGACCGCCGCCCCGGCGGTGATCAGCCAGACCAGCGACGCGGTCGTCACCGGGACCTTCGGCGCCGCCGACGCCGACGGTGACCGGCTGGTGTACTCGGTGATCGCCCCGCCGAGCCTGGGCCGGGTGGACATCGACCAGGACAGCGGCACCTACACCTACACCCCGGTGGTCGACCTCGCCGGCTACGGCGGCACCGATGCCTTCACCGTCGCGATCAGTGACGACACCTACCCGCACCTGCACGGCCTGCAGGGACTCATGAACGCACCGGCGGATCTGCTGCGCCGCGTCCCGTTCGTCGGCTCGCTGCTGTCGGACTACCTGCCGGTCACCATGACCACCGCGACGGTGACACTGAGCTTCGACGGGACGGGCACCACCACCGCGCTGAGCTTCCCGGACGGTTTCGCGTGGGGAGTGTCGACGGCGGGCTTCCAATCGGAGATGGGAACCGGCGCCCCCAACGACGTCAACTCCGACTGGTGGCAGTGGATGCACGACCCGTTCAACAAGCTGCTGCTCGGCTGGAGGGACGCCGTCCCGGAGGACGGGCCCGGTGCGTACGTCACCTATCCGGGAGACATCGTCCTGGCCACCGACGGCGTGGGTGCCAACGCCTTCCGGATGAGTATCGAGTGGAGCCGTATCTTCCCGAATTCCACTGCCGGCGTGGATGTCTCAGGAGGCATCACCGAGGACACACTGCGCGAGCTGGATGCCCTGGCCAACGCCGAGGAGGTGGCCCACTACGGTGACGTGCTCAGCGCCATGAACGCCGCCGGCCTGGATCCGCTGCTCACGATCAACCACTTCACCCTGCCGCTGTGGATCCACGACCCGGCCCAATCGCGGGCCGAGGCGCTGTTCGGCGGCACGCCGACGACCGCGCCGGGATGGCTGTCGAGCACGACGGTCACCGAGTTCGAGAAGTACTCGGCTTACCTGGCCTGGAAGTTCGGGCCGCAGGTGTCGCACTGGGTGGTGCTGAACGAGCCGGTCAACTCGATGATGACCTCGTACTACGCCATCCCGCTGGCCACCAACTTCCCGCCGGCGCTGTTCCGTCCGGACCTGGCAGCCATCGGGTTGCGCAACGAGGCCGCCGCCTACGCCGGGTCCTACGACCTGATCCACCGGTTCGACGACGACGCCGACGTCGGTTTCGCGCTGAACATGTATTCGTGGCGCGGGGCGAATCCGGCCAACCCGGTCGATCAGCAGGTGGCCGCGGACTTCAGCCGCTTCTACAACCGCTGGTTCCCCGACGCGGTGGTGCGCGGCGAGATCGACGCCAACTTCGACGGCGTGATCACCCCCGACGAGATTCACCCCGAGTTGGCCGGCAAGGCCGACTTCTTCGGGGTGAACTACTACAGCCAGGGTCTCGTGGTCCCCTACGGCGGGCCGCCGGACCCCGCGCTGCCGATCGTGGCCGGCTACCCGGAGTTCTCCCCGCTGCTCAACGTGGTCGCCGGTGGCTGCCCGGCCACCGAGTGCACCGACACCTCCCAGATCATCTATCCCGCCGGGATGCGGGAGGTGCTCGGCATCGCCGACTCCTACGGAATCCCGTTGTGGGTCACCGAGAACGGCCTGGCCGACGCCGACGACAGCAAGCGCGCCTCATACATCGTTCGGCATCTTGCGGTGATCAACAAGGCGATCGCGGACGGGATGGACATCCGCGGCTACACGGCCTGGGCGCTGACGGACAACCTGGAGTGGGTGCTCGGCTACAGCCCCCGCTACGGGCTGTACTCCTACGACCCGGTGACGCTGGCTCGTACGCCGCGGCCCAGCGTCGGAGTGGTCCGTGACATCTTCTCCGGCAACGCCATCGGAGCCGACGTCTTCCGCACCTACGTCCGCGACATCCGCGCGGGCTGACATCGCCGTCGGCTGCAGCGCCGCATACGGCACCGGCGGGCCGTACGGATCAATCGCCCCGGCGTTCACCGGCGGCCCGCCGACGCCATACGGGCCCGGTATCGCGGTGCCCAACGGCCGATTGGTGGGATCGCCTGTGACGTAGGCGATGCCGTTGTCCAGTCCGGTACCGATCGCCACAACGAGGTTGACGGCGGTAGCGATCGGATCGGGGAAATAGAAGATAGTGGCCGGCGTCGGCGCGCCCGGATTGAGCGTCCGGTCAAACCCGGCCTCGACGAGCACCCGCAGGGGCGGATCCAGCACCCCCGCGAGCAGCGGTCCCAGGAGCGGAACACCCGCCAGCGGCAAGAGCAGGGGCAGGGTCTCGGCCGGGTCGAGGTAATACGTCGAATCCTGGTACTGCCCTTGCAGTTCCGGTTCTTTCACATCAAAGGGCTGCAGATGAATCAGGTAGTACCCGAAGATGGAGTTGACCAGGGCGAGCGGATTGAGCGGATTGGTGGGGAAGTCGGCCACGAAGTCGTATTGGCGCGCAATGTCGACCGTCGTCAGCGGTGCCGACGGATCGGAATCAGTGGGTGTCGCCCCACTGAACGACACCCCGAGGATGGGAAAGTATCCGCCGACGAAGCGCTCGAGTATGCCGCCGTTGGGCCGGTTGGGATTGGCGACGAACACGAAGTTGACGTCCGCGTCCACCGGCGCGGCGATGAGAGCTTCCTTCTCCTCGCTGGCCACGGTGGCGCTCTGGGAGTACCCGAGCACGGTGTAGGACGTGTCCGTCAGCACCCGGGTCGTGGTCGCGGTGTAGGGCGGGTCGGTGACGATGCAGGGTCGCCCGCGCAGGCAGGCATCAAGGTTGGCCGCCCCGGCCGCCACCGACCCGTCGTAGTCCAGATCGCGCAAACCGGTGAGTGGGAACAATTGCTCCGGGGTGTAGACGCCCAGGGGAAGGCAGGCTGGGTCACCACCGCTGCACAGGCCGGTCGGCTCGACGTAGAGGGCGTCCATGGTGCCGATGTAGAAGCTGATGAAGTCCGGTGATTCCTGCGGCACGCTCAGTTCGTTGAAGGTGCCGCCCATGTACAGCGCGGACGCGGCCAGGGCGGGCGGGGCGATGGTCGTGGGCCAGGCCAGTAGTGCGCCGGCGCCGGCGCCCATGAGCCCGCGACGGACAAGGCCCATGTGAGTTCCTTCCGCCGCTGCGGGCAGCGAATCACCGACTGCCCCAATGAGCTGTCAGTATGCGCGTTGTGCCCCCCACTGCGGCCCTCACACCACCGGCACGTCGAGGATCGGCCGCCCCACATCCGCGCCGGGACCGTCGAAATGCCACCACTCCCCGGAGTAGACCGCCAGCCCGCCGGCCGCCATCGCGTTGCGCAACACCGCCCGGTTGGCCTGTTGGGCTGCGCTGACCCCCTCGGTCGCGTACGCCGTGGCGCGCGGGGAGAAGTCGTCGAAATCGGTGCCCATATCCACCAGTCGGCCGCCGGAGGCCAGCGTCACGTCCACTGAACGGCCCGACTCGTGGCTGCGCGCGTACTCACCCGGCCTGGCCACCCACGCCGGATCGGGTACGGCCTCGAACATGCGCACCTGCACCTCATGCGGGCGGTAGCAGTCCCAGAACACCAGCGTGAGATTGCGCTGCCGCAAGATCCCGGCCGCCGCCGCCAGACCCGGGGCGAGCGACTCGTGCACCAGGGCGCGCGCCCCGGCGGGGTAGAGCTGCACCCCGGTGAAGTTGTTCGCGGTGGCGTAGCGCAGGTCGACGATCGCGTCGGGAACCACCGAACGCACATCCACCAGCCCGGCAGCGCGGGCCTGCGGGCTCACCGGCGGCACGCCGCCCCCAGGTGCCGCACCCGCCGGGGTCGCGCAGGCCAGCCCGACGCAGACTACGGCGGCCCAGGGCAGGATCCGCGTGCTGTTTCGCATGCTTAGGCATTCTCCAGATCGCTGCACGGGGCCTCGTACCGGTGCCACGGATAGCCGGCGGCGCGCCGTTCAGTGAGCGCAAACCCCGTGCTCTGAGCGGTTCTGCGGTGGGCGGCCCCCTGCCACCGCCGATTGGGATTCAACAGTGCTGCTGGGGCTGCAGTGGCGCCTGTAACGTATCCGGGGGATGATCTGATGGTCGGTGAGAGGGTGTTCGCCGGTGGAGGGTGGGTCGAGAATGCTGAAAGCAGCTGCCGTGGGCACGTTGGGCGTTGCTGTCGCGCTGCTGTGGGCTCCCGCGGCGATCGCCGAACCGGACGTTCCCGCAGACCCCGCCGCGCCGCCGGCCGCTGTCGAGCCCGCGCCTGCCGTCGATCCGCTGGCGATGCCCCCGGCCGGGGCTGCGTCGCCGACGGTGCCCGTCGCCACGGACACCGCGCTGCCGTCGGTGCCCGGCGCCGACACCGAGCTGCCGTCGGTGACGCCTGCCGACGGTGTTCCGCATCTGGCCACCCCTGACGCGCTTCCGCCCGGCACCACCCAGCAGCAGACCCGCAACTCCAGCACCCGCGGCTACCTCAAGGACGTGTGGGAGGCGGTGCGCAGCGGGGACGTGACGACGGGGGAGGCGCTGCTGCTGATCGCCCAGCGCCCGATGGACAGCGACAACGTGAAGCAGGACATGACGCCGCAGCAGTCAACGATTCCCGGTGCGCTCCCCACCCCGGCCGCGGAGGCGCTGCCGTCGGCCGTGGAGGCTGTACCGGCCGCAGAAGCAGTGCCGGCCGCGGAAGCAGTGCCGGCCGCGGAAGCCCCGCTGGCTGACCCGGTTCCGCCGCTGGCTGACCCGGTTCCGCCGCTGCCCTTCACGCTGGCGCCCTAGCGCGCGGCTACGCGCTGACGGCGACCGCGATCTCGTTGCGGCGCCTAAACGGCAGAGTCCACGGCGGGTCGTAGAACCACGTCACCGGATCACCGTGTGTCACCACCCCCGCCTCGCCGAGTGTGGTGAGTAACTCATCGGTGCGGGCGGCGATGGCATCCAGGCTCGCCACCCCGGAGAACGTCAGCACCGCAACGGTTTCCGGTGCTACCGGCACCAGTTCGACGCGATCGTCATTGGGGGTGGGCAGAGACTCCAGCGTGTGTTCGGACGGCATGAAGAACCGGATCATCCATTCGCCGGTCTTCGTGCGCTCGGTGGCCACCGGAGCCGTCATCGCGATCTTGCGGCCCTTCTGCTGCGCCACCGGGGCGGTCATCGCGATCTTGGTCTTGTCGGTGTTGCCGCCGAAGATGTAGCCCGCCAGCCGACGGAACCCCTCGTTGCGGGCTTTCTCCTCGTCGGCGTCGATGGTGGTCTGCGCGGCGACACGCGCGCCGTAGCGGCGGATCTCGACGTTTCCGATGCGTCGCTCGACGGTGAACGACGGCTCCTCGGTGCCGCTGCGGATCCCGACGATCGACCCGCCGGCCTCGGCGACTTGGCCGATTGCCCCGACGATCTTGTTCAGCATGGCAATTCCTCTCGGTGGTGACAGTGAAGACAACGCATCATTGCGCCCGGGAGTTCCGGTTGCGGCCCTCGCCTGCCCGTTCGCGCTGTCGGCGCGGTGATGACGATCAGGACCCCGGCCGGGTCAGTTCGGCATACCGCGCCCGGTGGGCGTCGGTGGACCCGAACTCGTACTGCAGCGCGGTGAGTCGCTTGAAGTAGTGCCCGATCGCCAGTTCCTCGGTCATGCCCATACCGCCGTGCAACTGCACGGCCTGCTGGCCGATGAAACGCGCCGCGCGGCCCACGGTCGCTTTGGCCGCCGAGACCGCCCGCGCCCGGGTATCGGGGTCGGCGTCGAGTTTCAGCGTCGCGAGGTAGGCGGCGGCCACCGCCTGCTCGAGTTCCATGTACATGTCCACCATGCGGTGTTGCAGCGCCTGGAAGCCACCGATGGGCTGGCCGAACTGCTGGCGCGCCTTGGTGTACTCGACGGTGTCGGCCAGCACCCGGCGCATCGCCCCGACCGCCTCGGCGCACACCGCGGCCGCACCCTCATCGCGGGCACGGGCCAGCGACGGCCACGCGTCGGCGTCGATCAGCGCCTCGGCGGGCAGTCGCAGGCCGTCGAATTCAAGGTCGGCCGCACGGCGATCGTCGATGGTGCGGTAGCAGTGCACCGTGACGCCGGGCGGGGGAGCGTCGGCGTCGAACTCGGTGAGCAGCAGCGCGACACGGTCGGCTGCGCGCGCGGTGATCAGCAGGTGGGTGGCCAGCGGCGCGGCGACGACGACGGTCTTGGCGCCGGTGATGCACCAGTGCTCACCATCGCGAACGGCCTTGGTGGACAACGCGTCCCACCGGTCACCGGAGTCGGCATCGACTGCGGCCAGGGCGACGACGGCCGATCCGTCGGCGATGCGCTCCAGCACCGCGTGTGCGTGCGCCCCGCCGGCGCGCTGCAACAATCCGCCGGCCACCACCACGGTGTCCACCCACGGCTCGATCACCAGCGCGCGGCCCAGTTCCTCGGCGATCACCATCGCCTCCACCGCGCCGCCGCCGCTGCCGCCCACCGACTCCGGCAGCGTGGCGCCCAGGATGCCGAGTTCCTCGGCGAAGCCGCGCCAGACCTCAGGCTGCCAGCCGGAGCCGGTCTTGGCGGCGGTGCGGCTGGACTCGAGGTCGTAGCGGGCGGTGAGGAACTTGCTCAAGCCGTCGCGCAGGAGTTCCTGCTCGTTGTTCACGGTGAAGTCCACGGTGTCTACAGCCCCAGGGTCGCTTTGGCCAGGATGTTGCGCTGAATCTCGTTGCTGCCGGCGTAGATCGAGCCGGCGCGGTCATTGAGGTAGCGCAGCGGCGCCACGGCCTGCCACGGCTCACCGCTGAC
>JAIOQK010000276.1 GCA_021413425.1 Mycobacterium sp. | reverse complement strand
TGCGGCGACGGCATCCGCGCTGCGCGCAACCTCGTCACGGCGGGCCGGGTCTGCCCACACGGATTGGATGCGCACCAGACTCTCGAGATCGCGGCGAACCTCGGGCAGGACATCGCGGACACGGCTCACCAGATCGGTCATGGCGGGAGAGCCTAGTGACCTAGAGGGTCTCGAGGACGGCCACCGCGGCGGCGGTGTCGCCGTCGTGGGTCAGCGACACGTGTATGACGACGTCGGCGAGGTGCTCGGCGATGGCCCCGGTCAGGCGCACCTTGGGCCGGCCCCACATGTCGGTGATGACCTCGATATCGCGGTGGATGCCCTCGGGCAGCATCGGCCGCTGGGCGAACCGCGAGCCGGACCACGCTTTGATCACCGCCTCCTTGGCGGCCCACCGGGCAGCGAGGTGGCGCGCGGCCAGTGAGCTCTTATCGGCGGCATCGCGCCGCTCTCCGGGAGTGAAGGTCTCGGCGTACACCGTGCCGGGCTGGTCGACCTGCTCGGCGAAGTCGGGTATCGACACCACATCGATGCCCACCCCAACGATCGCCACCGCGCGACTGTAGCCGACTCTGAGAAGCCGACGTCTTAGAAGCCGGTGTAGAAGCCGTCGCCGCCGAGGCGTGCCGACGAGTCGAGCAGCATGGCCGCCTCC
Source organism: Mycobacterium sp. (assembly GCA_021413425.1). Lineage (GTDB taxonomy): Bacteria > Actinomycetota > Actinomycetes > Mycobacteriales > Mycobacteriaceae > Mycobacterium. Next base: position 11,660 of record JAIOQK010000276.1, on the reverse strand, counting down.
TGCGCCTTCTCCGGTGCATCGTGGTCGAAACGCCGGTCGGCGGGACGCTCGTAGAGCGGGCGCCCGCCCGCGATCGCCGATGCCAGCCGCCGCTGCCCGGCCAGCACCCGGGCCTGTGCACGGGCCACATAGTCCGCGCGGTCGGTGGGCGTGAGTGCGGCCAGGAACGCCTGCGGGTGCACCAGGGCGACGAGTCCGGACACGTGGCCGAAGCCGAGGCTGGTGAGCAGGCCGGCCTTGAGTCCGAACCGCTCTCCCAGATGCAGGGTCTGCCGCGGCCAGACGAAGTGCGCGGCCGACGCCATCTCCTCATCGACGCAGTCCAGGCTGCGGTTCGGCGGAATGACCCCGTCACGCAGGATCTGGCACAGCCCCATCATCTGGAACACCGCCGCGCCGCCCTTGGCGTGGCCGGTGAGGCTCTTCTGGGACACCACGAACAGCGGCGCGCCCGGCGAGCGCCCGAGCGCACCGGCGAGACGCTCATGCAGATCGGTCTCGTTGGGATCGTTGGCCAGCGTGGAGGTGTCGTGCTTGGAGATCACGGCGATGTCGTCGGCACCGACCCCCAGTTGCGCCAGCGAGCGGGCCAGCGCCGAGTCGCGTCCGCCGCGGCCGGCACCCAGGGCGCCGAGGCCCGGTGCGGGGATGGAGGTGTGCACGCCGTCGGCGAAGCTCTGCGCGTAGGCCACTACCGCGAGCACCGGCAGCCCCATCGCCAGCGCGATATCACCGCGGGCCAGCAGGATGGTGCCGCCGCCCTCGGCTTCCAGGAAGCCCAGCCGGCGACGGTCGTTCGCCCGGGAGAACCTACCGTCGCTGATACCGCGGGCGCGCATGATCTCGGTGTCGGCGGTCGCCGCCATGTCACCGAATCCGGTGATGGCGTCAGAGGTCATGTCGTCGAAACCGCCGGCGACCACCAGTTCGGCCTTGCCCAGCCGGATCTTGTCCACGCCCTCTTCGACCGAGACCGCCGCGGTGGCACACGCGCCGACCGGGTGCACCATTGCCCCGTAGCCACCGACGTAGGACTGCATCACGTGGGCGGCAACGACATTCGGCAGAACTTCCTGCAGGATGTCGTTGGGCTTGGCGGTGCCCATCAGGTTGCCGTGGAACATGGTCTGCATGCTGGTGAGACCACCGATGCCGGTGCCCTGTGTGCTGGCGACCATCGTCGGGTGCACCCAGCGGAGCAACTCCGACGGGGTGAAGCCCGAGGACAGAAAGGCGTCGACGGTGGCGACGATGTTCCACAGCGCGACCCGGTCCACCGAGCCGGCCAACTCGGCACTGATACCCCACACCGTCGGGTCGAAACCGGTGGGAATCTGCGCACCGACCGTGCGGGAGAGTTTCGCCCTGCGCGGCACGCGGACCTCGGTGCCCGCCTTGCGGATCACCTCCCAGTCGCCGGAGTCACCCATCGGGCGCACCACGGTGTGGTCGGGATCGGCGTGCTCGAATGCGCGGGCCTCGGCCTCCGAGGACACCACGAAGGCGAAGTCACGATCCAGGAAGACGCTGACCAGAAGTTCGGTGCTGTGGTCGCTTTCCAGGGATCCGTCAGCGACGAATTCCCTGATGCCGCAACGGGCTATGACCGCATCGTGGTAGCGCTCCACCAGGTCGGCCTCGTCGACCAGATCACCGGAGGTGGTGTCGTACCAGCCGGGCTTGGGGTCGTCCTCCCAGCGGATGAGCCCGGTGGTCCAGGCCAGCTCGAGCACACCGGCGGCGGACAGCTGCGAGCTGACCTCCATTTCGAAGCGGGTGCGCGATGAGCCGTAGGGGCCCAGTTCGGCGCCGCCGACGATGACGATGAGGTCGGCCGGGTCGACGTCGAGATCCGGCCATGCCGGCGGCGGCGCGGACCGGTGCCCGCGCGGCGGTGATGGCAGCGCGGGGATGGTGGCCGCCGCATGCCGGCCGCCCGAGCGGGGGGACCCGGAGCCGATCTGCTGGCGGGCTCGCGCGGCCAGTTCGGCCATGTCGAGTTGCGCCTCGGCCAGCCCGCCGGTCAGATCGGCTTTCAGCGGCGTCTGCGCGGCAGCCGCCTTCGCCTCCGCTGTGCACAGGTCAAGCAGCATGGCCGCCATCTCGTCACCGGTGTAGGTCGTCACCCCGGCGGCTTCGACGGCGTCGACGATGGCGTCGTTATGGCCCATCAGCCCGGTGCCCTTGGTCCACCCGATCAGGGCGTGGGCGATGGTGACTCGCTGTGCCCACGACGATTCCGCGCTCCAGCGGGCCACCACGGCGTCCAGTGCGGACTTCGACTCGCCGTAGGCGCCGTCGCCGCCGAACATGCCGCGGTTCGGCGAGCCGGGCAGTACCACGTGCAGCCTGGAGGCGATGTCACGCTCGGCGCCGATCGCCGCGCAGCCGCCGATCAGTCGCTCGACGGCCCACAGCAGGACCTTCATCTCCATCTCGGAGCGCGAACCGGCCTCCGAGAGGTCGCCGGCCACTCGCGGCGCGGCGAACGGGAACAGCAGCGTGGGGGTCAGGGCGTCCTTCACGCGCACCGAGGTGGGCCCCAGGCTCTCGCTCTGCTCGTTGCCCACCCACGACACCAGATCGTCGATGTCGGCGTAGGACGCCATGTTGGCGGGCACGATCCACAGCACCGCGCCGAAGCGGGCGTTGTCGCGGTACAGCGACTTGTAGAACTCCAGTCGCTCGTCATCCAGCCGGGAGGTGGTGACGATGACGCATGCGCCGCCGTCGAGCAACCCCGCGACCACCGAGGCCGCGATGGAACCCTTGGACGCACCGGTGACGAGTGCGATCTCGTCTGTGTAGCGCCCGGTGTCCGGGCTCTGCGCACCGTCGGCGATCCGCGCGTACAGCGACGCGTGCACCGTGCGGCCCTCGGCGAGCGCGCGGGCACGCCACCAGTCGGCCTGGGTGGCGACGGTGTGGCCGGCACCCTCGAAGCGCTCGGCCAACCGCGGCCAGTCGGTGTCGATGTCGTTCTCGTCGGCCAGCCACAGGGTGACCAGGTCCTCGCGGGCGCTGGCCCACCGGTCATCGAGCAGCACCGCCTTGCGGGCGTCGAACGCTGGAGCGACCAGGCGCGGCCAGTCCGAACCGAGTTCGGCGCTCACCAGGTCGATGAGTTCGGAGTCGGTGACGGCCGCGGGGGCACTCACCGGGGTGTCGATGCCGAGTTGGCCGAGCACCATACGTGCGGTTGAGGCGAGCACGCCGTTCTCTCCGGTGATGCTTGCGGCGAATTCGTCGAGCGCGGCCGAATCGACGACCGCACCCCCGCCGCCACCGGTCGAGGGCAGCGACACCGCGACCTGGTGCCGGGCGGCGGCGGCGGCAACCGCGGCGTCGATCGCCGCGTCCACCGCGGCAGCGTCGCTCAGCGCGCCGTCGTGCAGGCCGCCCAGTGGGCCGCCGCGCACGCTGCTGCCCTCTCGGGTGCCCAGTGCCAGTTCCACGACGACGTGTTTGGCCCAGCCGGGCCCGAGTTCCCAGACCTTGGCCACCCGGTCGGCAACCGCGCCGGGACGCTTCCCGGACGGGCCGAGCACCGAGCGCAACTGATCGTTGACGGCGTCGGACAGCACCGGGCCGAACGGCTTGTAGGTGCGGGCCAGCTTGGTGACCTGACCGCGCAGCGCGGTGAGATCGGCTTCGGCGGCGCCGTCGATGGCCCCGAGGTCGAGTTCGGACCCGAGGTCCATCAACAACTGGTTGCGCCGCGACGATGCGCCGTCGGTGATGGACTCGATGGAATCGAGCGGCTCGATCTGGTCGACGCGCATCTTGGCCGCCAGCGCGATGAGCGCCAAAGTGGCGTCGGCGGCGCCGAAGGAGATGTCGTCCGGGCGCGGGCCGCCCGAGGGTGCCGCACTCGGCGCGACGGGCCCCGCGGCCTGTGGCGCCGCCGCAGGTTCTGCCGGGGAGGTGTCGGCGGGGGCATCGTCGACCTCGGCCGGGTCCTCGTCGGTGGCGAAGAGCACCGCGGCGTCGCGTTCGACATTGAGCACCTGCACGGTGCTGTGCGCGTAGTCGGGGAGTTTGAGGGTGTTGCGGGCGAGGCCGGCCACGGTCGGCGCCGAACGCACCCCGATCTCGACGAAGCGCTCCACGCCCAGACCGCCTGCGGCCTCCTCGGTGAACAGCAGATCCTGGGTCTCGATCCAGCGCACCGGGCTGGCGAACTGCCAGGCGAGCAACTCGATGAGCACCCGGCGGGCAACCTCGTTGGGGCGCTGGGTGATCCAGGTGTCGTAGTCGGCGAGGATCTCGTCGAGTGGTTCGGCCGGGACGAGGTCACGGACCTCGGCGATGAAGTCGCGGTCGAGGGTGAACAGCCGCGGCACCAGATTCGGGATGTAGCGGCCGACCAGGATTCGCGGGTCCGCCTCGGGCGGCATGATGCGCTGCAGTGACTGACGGAACTCGTCGACGCCGACGCGCAGCACCTCGGAGTGGAACGGAACATCGATGCCGGGCACCTGGATGAAGGCGCGTTTACCGCCGGTGATCTCGGTGCGCCGGTCGACCGCCTCCTTGAGCGCCTCCAGGCCGCGCACCGTGCCGGCGATCGCGTACTGCGAGCCGCGCAGGTTGTAGTTCACGATCTGCAGGAACTCGCCACTGCGTTCGGCGATATCGGCGACGAACGCGTTGACGTCGGCGTCTTCGAGATCCATCTGCGACGGCCGGATGGCGGCCAGGCCGTAGTCCGAACGGCCGTCGGCGTCGCGGGGCACGATGTCGTGCATCTTGCTGCCGCGGTGATACACCACCTCCAGCAGAGCCTCGAGTTCATAGACCCCGGTCACGCATGCCAGGGCGGTGTACTCGCCCACCGAGTGGCCACAGGCGATGGCGCCTTCGGAGAACGCGCCCTGCTCGCGCATCTCGGCGACCTGTGCCGCGGCTACGGTGGCCATCGCCACCTGGGTGAACTGTGTCAGATATAGAACGCCCTCAGGGTGGGAGAACTCCACGCCGTGGACGGTGAGGCGGGTCGGGTTGTCGCGCACCACGTGCAGCACCGAGAAGCCGAGCGCCTCGCGGGTGAACGCGTCGGCGCGGTCCCACACCTTGCGGGCGGCCTTGGAGCGCGAGCGCACCTCCATGCCCATGCCCTTGTGCTGGATGCCCTGGCCGGGGAATGCGTACGCGGTCTTGGGCGCGGCGAGGCGGGCGGTCGCCGTCATCACCATCTCGCCGCCGACCTTGGCTGAAACCTCAAGAACCTCAGCGCCCCAGTCGATTCCAACCCGGTCGACGCGGAAGTCGATCTCATCGCCGGGCAGCACCATGCCGAGGAACCGCGCGGTCCAGCCGAGCAGCCTGCTCGGCGGGACGGAACTGCCGTCGGTGGCGGTCACGGCGTGCTGTGCGGCAGCCGACAGCCACATGCCGTGCACGATGGGCTGTGACAGACCGGCGAGCAGTGCCGCGGCCGGGTCGGTGTGGATCGGGTTGTGGTCGCCGGAGACGTGGGCGAACGGGCGCATGTCGAGCGGTGCGGTGACGGTCACGTCGCGGCGACGGCGGCGCGGGGTGTCGGTGGCGTTGTCCGAGACCGCTCCCCCGGCACGCACCGGGTCGGTCAGAGGCGCGGCACCGGTGCGGCCGCGGATGGCGAACCGCTCCTCGAGCACGGCGTAGACGGCCCCGGCGTGATCGCTGATGTTGACCGTCACCGGGACGACGCGGCCGACCTCGGTGTCGACGGCCGCCGATGATGTTGCGGTGACGACGAATTCGGTCCGGTGGTTCGGCAGCGGCCTGAGCAGTTGCACGGCGTGATCGAGGTGGACCAGGCTCAGCAGCCCCTCGATGACGTCGAGGCCGGTGTCGGTGACGGCACCGCCGATGGCGGCGAACACCGCCGGCCAGCACCGGCCCACCAGCGCGTCGGGAACGACGGATCCGGTGGCGGCCAGCGGGGCTCCGAAGGTGGCGGTGACCCCGGTGTGGTCGGCGACCAGTTCGGGATCCCACTGCACCCTCGCCGTCGTGGAGCCCGAGCTGAGATCGGGAAGCCGATCGGGTGAGTCGACTCCGGCGGCGATGGCGAGTACGGATCGCATTGCGACACCGGCATCGGCGGCAAGCACCACCGGGGCGCCACCGTCGACTGCCTCCGGCGGCACCGTGAAGGCGATGTCGATCCACTGTCCGGACAACGGCACCCGCAGCACCACGGATGCGGAGCCGACGGTTTCCAGTCGCGCGCCGGTGGAGTGGTTGGTGGCCGAGGACGAGTCGTGGATGTGCCAGTCTTGCGGCGGGGCCAGCCGATGCACCGGGTTGATCGCCGTGCGACCGGCCCACAGCACATCCGGGCAGTCCAGCACGATCGCGAGCGGTCCGGTGGCGTCATACAGGCGCGACGCCACGTGGGTCGCGGTGGCGCCTCCGGCGAGAACATCGTCGGCGGTGGCCTTCTCGAACCGGTCCAGCAGATCGCCCACCGGCTCGTCGACCCGGTCGATACCCGCCACGGCGGCGGTCCCGGGGATGATGCACACCTGGTCGGCGGAGTAGCGCTCATCGTGGGCCTGCCACAGCGAGTCGCTGCGCCACCAGCGGCGCACGTCTTTGTCGATCACCGGGACGAAGTTGACCGGCTTGCCGAGCGTCTTGCACAACTCGACGAAGAACGGTGCGTCGGCCGGATGCAACAACACCTGGGCCGCATCCGGGTGGCGGGTGAGGAGCAGTTCGATGGCGCGATCGGGATCCTCCAGCACCGCTGCGTCGGCGAACAGGGTGTCGATCGGCCCGCTCTCGTGAACGTCGAGGCGGGCCTCGGCGCGTTGCAGCATCGCGGCGAAGCGCTCGCGCCAGCTGACGTCGAGCCAGGGCGAGCCGGGGCGTTTTGTATCAGCCGTGCTATCGCCGTCGCCGATCGCCAACTCGACGTAGCGGCGCAGCCACTGCAGGTAGGTCATCTCGGTGATGTCGCCGAAGTAGGGCTTGGCGGTCGGTGCCATCGCGGCGATGATCTCGTCGCGTCGCGCCGCCACGGCGGCGGCGTCGCCGGCGACCTCGTCGAGCAGTCGGCCGCAACGGGAGGCGGAGTTGTCGATCTCATGGATGTCTGCGCCGAGCTGGCTGCGCCCGGAAGCCATGCCGCTGAGCGCTTTTCCTGCTCCCACCCACGTCTCGGTGCCCGCGGTGTCGACGAGAAGCTGTTTCACCGATGCCGAGGTGGTGGCCTCCAGGCATGCCATCGCCGCCGTGCCGACCAGGATGCCGTCGACCGGCATGATCGGGAAGCCGTGCTCGAGTGACCATCGTCCGGTCAGGTACGCCGCGGCCTGCTGTGGAGTGCCGATACCGCCGCCGACACACACCGTGATGTTGGACCGCGACCGCAGTTCGGAGTAGGTGGCCAGCAGCAGGTCGTCGAGGTCCTCCCAGGAGTGATGGCCACCGGCGCGGCCGCCCTCGATGTGGGCGATGACCGGTGTGGTGGGCACCTCGGCGGCGATCCGGATGACCGAGCGGATCTGCTCGACGGTTCCCGGCTTGAAGCAGATGTGAGCGATACCAACGCTTCTGAGTTCGTTGATGAGGTCGACGGCTTCCTCGAGTTCGGGGATGCCGGCGCTGATGACGAGGCCGTCGATCGGTGCTCCGGATGCACGGGCCTTCTGTAACAGGCGCTTTCCGCCCACCTGCAGCTTCCACAGGTATGGGTCGAGGAACAGCGCGTTGAACTGCGCCGCCCGGCCCGGTTCGAGCATGGTGGTGAGTTCGGCGATGCGGCGGGTGAAGATCTCTTCGGTGACCTGACCGCCGCCGGCCAGTTCGGCCCAGTGGCCGGCGTTGGTCGCCGCGGCGACGATCGCGGCGTCGACGGTGGTCGGTGTCATCCCGGCCAGCAGGATCGGTGAACGCCCGGTCAGCCGGGTGAACTTGGTGGAGACCTTCACCGACCCGTCGGGCAGGGAGATCAGCTTGGGTGCGTAACTCGACCACGGCCGGCTGACCTCAGGAGCCGCGCCGACGGTGAACAGGTTGCGTTGGCCGCCGCGGGTGGCGGCCGGCACGATGCCCACACCGAGACCGCGGATCACCGGGGCGGTGAGTCGGGTGAGGATGTCCCCGGGGCCCAGATCGAGGATCCAGCGGGCGCCGGCGCCGTGCAGCTCGGTCACCGCCTCGACCCAGTCCACCTGATCGATGAGGATCGCCTCGGTGAGGGAGCGGGCCGCTTGCGTGTCGATCCCCACCCGCTGCGCCCACTGCGCGACGAGATCGACGGCGTCGGACAGCCGCGGGGTGTGGAAGCCGACCTCAACGGCCACCGGATCGAACATCGGGGTGAACACCGATCCGCCGCGCAGTTTGTTCTTGCGCTCGGCGGCCTCCTTCTCGGAGATCTGCATGCAGTACAACTCGAAGCGGGCCAGTTGCTCGGGTGTGCCGGTGATGACCACCGAACGGCGGCCGTTGCGGATCGACAGCACCGGGGGGGCGACCGTACGCACGTCGGTTGCGAACTCGGCGAGCAGGTCGGCGATGCGCTCCGGGGCGACGTTGGTGACGGCCACCATCGGCGGGCGGTCACCCGATGCGGTGATCCCGCGCCGGCGGGCCACCAGGGTTCCGGCCGCGCCGATCAACTGCGCGAGCGCCAGCAGTTCGACGTCGGCGGCGCCGGCGGCGGCGAACGCCTCGACGCCCAGCACGCCCTGGGAGTGACCGGCCAGCGCCACCGGCGGTGCGGCGGCGAAATCGAGACCCTGGCGGCGCAGCGCGCGCACCGCCGCCGCCTGAGCCAGGAAGACGCCGGGCACCGACACCGCCGCCGAGGTCAGATGCGTTGCCGACGGCACCTGCTCACCTGCCGCCAGGGACCGAACCCAGGGCAGCGGGTGGAAACCGACCGGGCGCACCACCACAAGCTCGTCGGCCACCGGCTCGAGCAGCAGGTCGGCCTCGGCCACGATCCGGGACAGTTCGGACTCGATACCGGCGGTCGTCACCAGTTCCTCGAGCGCGGCCAGCCACGAGCTGTTGCCCTGGCCGCCGAAGGCGATGGCATAGGGTTCGCCGGCGTTGAGACGGTCCACGAGGGCATGCGAGCTGAGCTTGTCCTCATCACCCAGACGGGTGGATTCGTGGATCGTCACGTGTGTCCGTTCTCCTCGACTTCTTCGGCAGAACTCGTCGAACTGCGGCGCGGCGGGCGCGACGCACTAAGAGTCCCATAAGAACGCCTGCTGTTTCTTCCCGCAGAATGGTTACTGACGAGTTCTACGCACGGGTAACACGATGGTTGATAACAGCGGGCCCGACGGCCTGGACGGTGGCCCCGGTCAAAGACCCTGCGTGCGCGTGGTTACGGTTGAGTAGCCATAACAGTGCTGATCAACGCATGATTGTTATCGTATCGTTATCATGGTCCGGATCACCTCCGCGCGCCCGTCCGGGCGCCGGTCGGCGCGGATCGTGTCGGCATTTGCTCATGGGGGTTCATCGAATTGCGCACAAAAGGTTTGCTGGCAAAACCCTACTATTCGGTAAGTTATGCCCGCATTTATGTCGGCGGCCTTGAGCACGCCGGCGGAGGCTAACTTCAGTCAGTGACCCCGGGCCGCCTCGAGCAGCAGACGCCGTTCTGCGGCGGCGACGTTGTGCCGGGTGCGCTGCACCGCGTCCGGCGTGACGGAGATCGAGGTGATGCCCATCCGGACCAGATGTTCGGCGAAATCGGTGCGGATCGAGGGTGCCTGACCGCACAGCGACGAGGTGATGCCCAGGCGGCGGGCGGTGCTGATGATCTGACCGATGGCATCGAGCACCGCCCCGTCGGATTCGTCGTACAGTTCGGCGCACTGGTCGGAGTCGCGGTCCACCCCGAGCACAAGCTGGGTGAGGTCATTGCTGCCGATGGACACCCCGTCGATACCGAGTCCGACGTACTCGGGTAGCCAGTACACCACCGAGGGCACCTCGGCCATCACCCACCGGTGCAGTCCGCGCTGGCGGCCCAGCGGGCTGGCGTCGACCAGTTCCAGGCACCGCTCCAGTTCCCAGCGGGTTCGGACGAACGGAATCATCAGGTGCAGATTGGGATTCTGCTCACGAACCCGCGCCAAGGTCTGCAATTCAAGGTTGAACAGGTCTGGGTTGTCGATGTACCGGTAGCACCCGCGGTAGCCGATCATCGGGTTGTGCTCTTCGGGCTCGAAGGCGTCACCCCCCTGCAGTGCCCGGAACTCATTGGTGCGGAAGTCGCTCGCCCGGTACACCACCGGTCGCGGCGCGAACGCCGATGCCACCCGGCCGACCGCCTCAGACAGCTTGTCCACCAACGCGTTCTGCTCGCCCGCCGCGATCATCGCGCGGGGGTGACGGTTGCTCAGCGCGTCGGTGAGCATGGTCTCCGCACGCAGCAGGCCCACGCCATCGACATCGGTGGCGGCGACGTCCTCGGCGGTGTCAGCGAGCAGGATGTTGACGTAAATCTTGGTTCCGGTGACCTCGGCGGGGGCGGCTGCCGGCACCGGCGCGGCCGCCGGTGCGGTCTTGGCCCCGCCCACAGCAACCTGGCCGGCCAGCACCCGGCCGTGGGTTCCGTCGACGGTGACCACCATTCCGTCTTTGAGGTCTCGCGTGGCGGTGCGGGCGCCGACGATGCAGGGCACCTTGAGTTCACGGGCGACGATCGCGGCGTGACAGGTCATCCCGCCGGTGTCGGTCACCAGAGCCGACGCGCGGCGCATGGTGGGCAGCCAGTCCGGGTTGGTCATCTTGGCCACCAGCACCTCGCCGTCCTGCAACCGGGACCCCTCGCTGACGTCACCGAGTACCCGCACCACCCCGGACGCCGCACCGGGGACGGCGGGCAGACCCTGGATCAGCACGTCGTGTTTCTCGGCGGCGGGCTTGCCGGCCCGGTTCAAGGTGGTGATCGGCCGGGTCTGCACGATGTAGGTCACCCCGCCGGCGATCGCCCACTCGGTGTCCTGCGGGCAACCGGCGTGCTCCTCACTGCGGACCGCGATGCGGGCGATCTCACGCACCTCGTCGTCGGTGAGCACCTGCGCTTGGGCCTGTGCGTCGTCGAGTTCGATACGCAGGTCGCCGCCGTCGGCGCCGCGGACGATCTTGAAGGACTTGTACCCGGTGTGGCGGGACAGGATCTCGCCGCTGCGCTTGGCCACCACATAGTTGTCGGGCTCGACCGACCCCGACACCACGACCTCACCCTGGCCGAAAGCGCCTTCGACGACCACGCGGTCGGTGGCGTCGGTGGTCGGGTCCGCGGTGAACGCGACTCCGGAGCGCTCGGAGGCGATCATCAGCTGCACCACCACCGCCATCGCGGGGTCGGCGCTGAAGCCGCGGCTGGCCCGGTAGGACACCACCCGCGGTCCGAACAGTGACGCCCAGCAGTTGCCCACCGCATCGATGAGGTCGGCTTCGCCGCGCACATTGGTGTAGGTCTCATTCATACCCGCGAAGGAGGCGTCGGCACCGTCCTCTCCGGTGGCCGAGGAGCGAACGGCCACAAAGCAATCCGGTCCCATCGCGCGATAGGCGGTAAGAATGCGCTCCCTGACCTCCTCGGACATCCCGGCCTTGAGCACCAGTGCCTTCATGTGAGCGCACATCTGGTTGAAGGAGTCACCGTCGAGGGTGTGCAGCATCGCCTCGCGGTG
>JAIOQK010000275.1 GCA_021413425.1 Mycobacterium sp. | reverse complement strand
GCGATGTTCGCACTGGGTTTGTGCAATGCGTTCTACACCCTGTCCTTCACCATGGTGAAGGACAGGGCGCGGCCGGAGCTGTCCTGTGTGGCCATGGGCATGACCAATATGTTGATCATGGGTATCAGCGGCTTGATCCTTCAACCGCTCATCGGGGTGCTCGCCCACATGCGTGGACAGCCGGTACCGGACGCCGTGGCGCTGAGCGTGACCATCATCGCCCCTCTTCTGGCACTGATCGTCCTGGCCGGTATCGGCGTCAACGAGTCCCGCGGACGCCGGCGTGCACCATGACCGGGCTGCGGTGGCGCCCGGGTCGGCACGGAGTCAGATGACGGTCACAACTGGGATTTGTTGGCGGCGCGCCCGCGGGTGCGGATCAGGCTGGCCACGGTGGTGATCAGCAGTACCACCCCGATCACACTGATCGACAGCGCCGTCGAGATCTCCGGGACGTCCACGTACTGACCTCCGTTGATGAACGGCAGCGTGTTCTTGTGCAGCGCGTGCAGCATCAGCTTGAGGCCGATGAAGCCGAGGATGATCGACAGCCCGACCGACAGGTAGACCAGCCGGTCGAGAAGACCGCCGATGAGGAAGTACAGCTGGCGCAAACCCATCAACGCGAACGCGTTCGCGGTGAAGACGATGTAGGGCTCCTCGGTGAGGCCGTAGATGGCCGGGATCGAGTCCAGCGCGAAAAGCAGGTCGGTGAATCCGATCGCGACCAGCGCCAGCAGCAGCGGGGTGGCGGCGCGCTTGCCGTCGACCTTGGTGAGGAACTTGTCGCGGTCGTAGGCGTCGCTGACCGGGATGAACCGGCTCACCAGTGCGACGATGCGGCTGTCGCGCTCCTTCTCGACCTCCTGCTCGTGACCGCTCTCCCGGGCGAGTTTCACCGCAGTGAGGATCAGGAAGATTCCGAACAGGTAGAACACCCAGCTGTAGCGGGCGATGGCAGCCGCGCCGAGGGCGATGAACCCCGCGCGCATGATCAGGGCCATGACGATGCCGATCAGCAGCAGCTTCTGCTGGTATTTGCGGGGCACCGCGAACGAGGACATGATCACGGTGAAGACGAACAGGTTGTCCACCGAGAGCGCCTTCTCGGTGACGTAGCCGGCGAAGTACTCCCCGCCGAACTGCCCGCCCCAGTACCACCACACGCCGAAGCCGAAGGCGATGGCCAGGCCGATGTAGAAGGCCGACCAGCTTGCCGACTCCCTGAACGTCGGCTCGTGGGCCACCCGCACGTGGGCGAAGAAGTCGAAGATGAACAGGCCCAGAATGACCAGGCATGTGATGACCCAGACTGCGGTGGAGACGTCCATTTGAACCATTATTCATGAAGTAGAGTTCATGTGTCTAATCCGGTGGTCAGCACCGGCTGCGGAGCCGGTCGGGGCCCGGCGGGCAAATACAGCCCACGACGCGATCACCGCCGCGAGGACCGCCGCCTGTACGTAGCCGGTACCCCAGGCCGGGTAGATCACGCCGGTGATGTAGTGGTCGATGAAGCCCGACGGCCCGAGCGGGGGCATTCCGGCCCGCGGCCGGGCCCACTGCTCGAGTGCGGTCAGCGGGCACCAGAGGTGCACCGTGACGCTGCCTACGGCCCACGCGACCGCCGCACCGTGGGCCCAGATGGTTCGCCGGTGGCGCAGCGCCAGGAACCCGCCGACGGGCAGGTATGTCAGGAAGGCGAAATGTGCGGCCGCGACAAGCCACACCAGCACGGTGAACAGCAGCCGCATGGTTGCCACCATACCGGCGCGCGCACGACGGTGAGATAGCGTGCAACGGTGGCCGCAAGGGTGCTGTTTGTTCGCAACGACCCAACCGCACCGGAGGCTCTGCTGGGCGAGGTGTTCGCCGAATCCGGTTTCGACGGCTGCACTTTCGACGTGATACCACCCGGCAGGCCGGATGACCCGATGGTCGACGTCGCTTTCCCCGACCCGGCCGACTACGAGGTGATCGTTGCACTCGGCGCGCGATGGGCCGCCGACGACGACCGCCTGCCATGGCTCGGTGCGCAGATGGAGATGGTGCGCCGCGCACTGGCCGTCGGGTCGGGGGTGCTGGGAGTGTGTTTCGGAGGCCAATTACTGGCCCGCGCACTCGGCGGGACGGTCAGCCGCTCGCCCGATCCCGAGATCGGCTGGCACGAGGTCCACAGCAGCGATGACACCCTGGTTCCGCAGGGGCCGTGGTTCCAGTGGCATTTCGACCGGTTCACCGTGCCTCCCGGCGCGATCGGTATCGCGCGCAACGACCGGGCCGTCCAGGCCTTCCGCCGGGGCCGCGCCCTGGGTCTGCAGTTCCACCCGGAGGTCGACGCAGATCTGGTGGAGCGCTGGATCGCCGAGGACACCACCGGCGACCTCACCCGGCTGGGCCTGAGCGCCGAGACGTTGCGGGCCCGGACCGCGACCGAGGCCGACGACGCCGCGCGGCGGCTACGGCTTCTGGTGCGCGGATTCGTCGGCCTGCTCGCCGACGATGGCGAGCACGGCCCGTAACGCCTCGGGTAGAGCAGCGGCCACGGCTGGACTCAGGCCCTGCCCGTGGCCGACGTCGGCGATGGCGACGGTGACCACCACTACCGACCCGGGTGCCCGGCCCAGCGCCCGGCCCAACTCGTAGGCCTGACGCAGCCCGAGGTCGTGAGAGCTCACCGGGGCGGCCTCGGCGAGATCCGCCAGCGAGCACGTCCGGACCCTCCCGGGCGCATCCCCCGCGACCGCGTCGATCAGGACCGCCAGCGCGGCGCCCTCCCAGGCGTCGAGCAGCGCGGTGG
>JAIOQK010000274.1 GCA_021413425.1 Mycobacterium sp. | reverse complement strand
CCGCACGCCCAGGTGTGCCGTTCGGTGAGGTCGGGGACCAGCCGGCCCAGCGCGGTGGCATCAAGCCTGCCGTCGGTGCCGGAGTGGACCTCCACCAGGCGCAGCTGCCTGCGGGCCGCGCGTCCGCGCAGTTCTCCGCCGAAGATGACGGCTTCCGGAGTGGGCGCGGAATGCACGACGACGATGTCGGTGGCCTTCCCATGCGGCAGGTTGCGCAGCATCCCCATCACCGGGGTGATGCCGCTGCCGGCCGTGACGAACAGGATCTTGGCCGGCGAGGGTGTCTCCAGGACGAAGCTCCCGGCAGCCTGGTCGAGCTGGACCACTGTGCCGACTCTTGCCCGCCGAACCAGGTAGTTGCTCACCACGCCGCCGGGGATGGCCTTGACGGTGATGGCGATGGTGCCGTCGCGCCGCTCGATGTCCGACGTCAGCGAATAGGTGCGCCACTGCCGCACACCGTCGACGTCAACGCCGATCCGGAGGTACTGGCCGGGGATATGGCCCAGCCACCCGGCGCCGGGCTTGATGACCAGGGTGACGGCGTCGCGGGTTTCCGGGTTGATTGCCACGATCCGTCCGCGCAGGGCGGCACCGGAGCGCAAGGGGTCGATGACGTCGAAATAGTCGGCCGGCACCAGGGGAGTGGTGATCCGCTCGGCGACCAGGCGCACCAGTCCACGCAGGGCCCCGGTGGTGCTCAGACGCGGTGCAGTCGTGGTCATGTCTCCACCATGCGCGTCCCAGAGGGATAAAAGCTTGGTCAGCTAGTGTGGAGAATGTCCCTGTTTTTGTTCTTGAGGAATAAAATGTCCACATCCGAACCCCGACTGTCCGGTCTGGCGCTTGGCCCCGAGGTGGTCAGGGCGCTGGAGGCGGTGCTGCCCCGGATGGCCGAGCGCACCATCGCCGCGATCATCGCCGAGGTGCCCGCTTACGCCGACCCGTTTCGCGGCCGGATGGGCCAGAACATCGAGAACGCTGTGCAGACATCGCTGGGTGCTTTTCTCGGGATGGCAACCCGCGCCGAGGACTCCGACTCCGGCGCGCAACTCTCACCGGCTCTCGACGGCGCCTACGCACTGGGCCGCGGCGAGGCACGCAGTGGCCGCTCCATCGACGCACTGTTGTCGGCTTACCGTGTCGGCGCGCGGGTTGCCTGGCAGGAACTCTCCACTGCCGCCGTGAGTGCCGGGTTGCCCGCCGGTGTCATCGCCCGGTTCGCCGAGTTGGTGTTCGCCTATATCGACGAGCTGTCAGCCTCCAGCGCGTCGGGGTTCGCCGACGAGTCCGCCACCGCGGGCCGGGTGCGCCAGCGCTACCTCGACCTTCTTACCGCGCAACTACTCGCCGGAGAGTCACCGGAGGTGCTGCGCGTCAGTGCCGAACGCGCCAACTGGCCCGCGCCGGAGACACTGACCGCCGTCCTGGTTCCCGCCGCGCAAACCCGTGGTCTGGCACACGCTTTCAGTGGGGAAGTTCTTCAGCACGGTGACGATCTTCCCGGCCTCGATCCGGCAGAGTCGTGGGCCGTCCTACTGGTCGCCGATGCCGACGGCGCACGCCGGCCCGCGTTGCTGACGACTCTGGGCGGCCGCGGCGCCATCGTCGGCCCCGCCCGACCGTGGCCGCTGGTGCAGGCGTCCTACCGGCGTGCGGTCCGGGCTCGGCACTTGGCAACTGATGGGCCTGTCGACACCGACGAGCATCTTGTCGAGATCGTTCTGGGTGCCGACCCGGAGGCCGCCGAGGATCTGCGCCGCCGCGCGCTGGCGCCCCTGCGGGGGTTGCGGCCCGCGACCGCCGAACGGCTCGCGCAGACACTGCGCTCCTGGCTGCTGCACCAGGGTCAGCGTGACGCCGTCGCCGCGGATCTCTTCGTGCACGCCCAGACCGTGCGGTACCGGATGAACCAGGTGCGGGAGTTGTACGGGGACCGGCTCAACGACCCGCAGAAGATTCTGGAACTCACCGTCGCGCTGGGGATCTCGGGGGAGCGATACTGACACCATGCACATCACCGTCGACTACACCCTGTGCGAGGGCCACGGGCAGTGCCTGATGGCCGCACCCGAGTTGTTCGACCTGCCTGACGGCGCCGATCAGGTGGTGGTGCTCGACGCCCACCCGCCGGAGTCCGAGCGTGACCGGGCGGTGCGCGCCGCCGCGATGTGCCCTGCGCTGGCGATCACCGTCACCTGAAACGGCCCCACGGCGCGTCGTTGCCAGCGAATATGGAAGCACCACCTTGACGCTGAGAGGACTGCCGTGACCACTGCTATGCCCGAGACCACCCACGGTGACATCGACCTGAGCACGCGGGAGTTCTGGGCTAAGCACCCGGACGAACGCGACGCCGCCTTCGCCGTCCTGCGCCGAGAGAACCCGGTGCCGTGGAGCCGGCCCGCCGAGTCCGACCTGCTGCCCCCGGAGCTCAACGTGCGCGGCTTCTGGTCGCTGACAACACAGGAGGACATCCGCTACGCCAGTCGGCATCCGGAGATCTTCTCCTCCGCTGAGGGCATCACCATGGAGGACTTCCCGCTCGACGCCCGGGAGATGGCGCAGTCGTTCATCGCGATGGACGCCCCGCGGCACGCCCAGTTGCGCGGCATCACCCTGGACGCCTTCAAGCCCAAGAACATGCGCCGGCTCGAAGGATGGATTCAAGGGCATGCCCGCGATCTGATCAGCGAGATCTCGTACCTCGGCGAAGGGGACTTCGTCGAGCTGGTGTCGGTCAAGCTGCCCGGGCGGATCTTCGGCAGCTTCTTCGGCCTGCCAGATGGGGAGATCCACACCAAGACCATCAGCGCCGCGCAGCGACTGCTGGGCTGGTCCGACCCGAAGGTCCGCGGCGAGCAGAGCGAACTGGAGCTGTTCATGGGCGGGGTGCTGGACCTGCACGCGGTCGCCACCGAGTTGATTCCGCAGCGCCGCAGCAATCCCGGTGAAGACCTGCTGACCTGGATGGTGCAGGCGGAGTTCGACGGTAAGAAGATGACCGACGACGAACTGCGGGCGTTCTTCGTGCTGCTCGCCGTCGCCGCCAACGACACCACCCGGCACGCCTCGGCGCAGGCGATCTACGCCTTCTCCAGGTTCCCCGACCAGAAGGCACTGCTCATCGAAGACGTCCCGGGGCGCATCGATACCGCCGTCGAAGAGGTGCTGCGCTGGTCGTCCCCGCTGCTGCACATGCGCCGCACCGCGACCCAGGACGTCACCGTCAACGGCTCGGACATCAAGGCCGGCGACAAGGTGGTCCTCTGGTACATCTCCGGCAACCGCGATGAAGCCGTCTTCACCGACCCGTTCACATTCGACATCCTGCGCAATCCCAACCCGCACGTCGCATTCGGCGGCGGTGGACCGCACTTCTGCCTCGGTGCCGCACTGGCGCGCACCATGCTGCGCTCGCTGCTGACCGAGGTCTACACCCGCATCCCGGACATCTCCGCGCCAGAGCCGGACTTTCAGATCGTCAACTTCATCAACGGCATCAACAGCCTGCCCGCGACGTGGACTCCCGAGAAGAAGGACTGAAAGGCCCGCGAGGTACTAGATGACGAAGTCCTCGCCGTGCCACACACCGGCCTCCGGCGGCCGGATCACGCGTGCCCCGTCCCCGTCGCCCGTGCCCTCCAGCTTGGCGACCCTGGTCAGCAGTGACTGCATGCTGACGCCCAGGGGGTCGGGAAGCCTGGACTGATCGCTTCCGGCGCGGGCGAAGCCGGCCTCTTCCTCGCCCCGGTCGACGATCTGCCCGGGGACACCGACGACGACCGCCCCGGCGGGCACCGGTTTGATGACGACGGAGTTCGCGCCGATCTGACTGCCACGGCCGATGGTGATGGCCCCCAATATTTTCGCCCCGGCTCCGATGGTGACGTCATCCTCGACGGTGGGGTGCCGCTTGACGCGGTCGAGATTGGTGCCGCCCAGTGTGACGCCGTGGTAGATGGTGACGTTGTTTCCCACCTCGGCGGTCTCGCCGATTACCACCCCGGTGGCGTGGTCGATGAACACCCCGGAGCCGAGCACCGCACCGGGGTGGATCTCCACCCCGGTGAACTTGCGGATGATTTCTGCGAGGAAACGGGCGGGAAGTTTGGCGTTGTGGTGCCACAGCCAGTGGGTGATCCGGTGTCCCCACACCGCGTGCAGACCGGGATAGCAGAGGATGACCTCGGCGGTGCTGCGGGCAGCCGGGTCGCGTTCCTTGACCGCTGTGATGTCGCGCCAGATCGCCGACAGCACCCCTAATCCTTCAGATCGGCGAACAGAGCCGTGCTGAGGTATCGCTCACCGAAGCTGGGCAGCACCACGACGATGAGCTTGCCGGCGTTCTCCGGCCGTTTCGCCAGTTGCACCGCCGCCCAGGTGGCGGCTCCCGAGGAGATGCCGACCAGTAGGCCCTCCTCCCGTGCCAGGCGGCGGGCCATGTCGAAGGACTCGTCGTTGCTGACCCCGATGACTTCGTCGACGAGATCGGTATCGAGTACCGGCGGGACGAAGCCGGC
>JAIOQK010000273.1 GCA_021413425.1 Mycobacterium sp. | reverse complement strand
TTCGGGCACGACTGGCTCACCGGTGTGCAGCACTACACCGGAACCCTTGAGCATCTGGCGAGCTGGGGCATCGTGGCGGCGGCCGCCGACACCGAGCGTGGGCTGGCACCGTCGGTGCTCAACCTGGCCGCCGACCTCGATTCGGTGCTGCGGGTGATCTCCAGCGTTCGGCTCGGCGGTGGCGATATCAGCGTGGATCCGCGAAAGCTCGGCGTCGCCGGGCACGGGTTCGGCGGCTCGGCGGCAGTCTTCGCAGCGTCGACGCGAGAAGGGATCAAGGCCGCGGCAGCGGTGTTCCCGTCGGTCACCAAACCCTCGGCCGAGGCCGCGGCGGCGGGTATCCGGGTGCCAGGCCTGGTGCTGGCGACCCCCGATGACGCCACCTCGCTGCGGACCGACGCGCTCGAGGTCGCCGCCGGCTGGGACGGCGCGGTACTGCGGGTGGTCGATCGCGCCAAGACCTCCGGACTCGCCGAGAGGCGCGGGCTGCGCCGGCTGGTGGGGTTGCCCGGGTCGAGCACCCGCACCCAGAAGGCGGTGCGGGCCCTGCTCACCGGGTTCATGCTGTTCGCCCTGACCGGCGACAAGAAGTACCGCCAGTTCGCCGACCCGGCCGCGCACCTGCCGCACTGCCACCCGCCGGATGCCGACGCACCACCGGTCAGCCATGAGGATCGGATCGTCGCGCTGTTCCGCTGAGACAACTCTTCCGCTGATATAACCGGGGAATGCGAACCGGAATCTTCCTGTCCTACGCGGGTGGCTTCCGCGAATCCGTCGAACACGTCGTCGCGTTGGAGAGCCAGGGCGTCGACATCGTGCTGGTCGCCGAGGCGTACTCATTCGACGCCATCAGCCAATTGGGCTACCTGGCGGCCAAGACCTCGACCATCGAACTGGGTTCTGGAGTGGTGCCGATCTACACCCGCACACCGACGCTGCTTGCGATGACGGCCGCGGGGCTGGACTACGTCTCCGAGGGCCGCTTCCGGCTGGGTATCGGCACCTCCGGCCCGCAGGTCATGGAGGGCTTCCACGGCGTGCCGTTCGACGCTCCCCTGGGCCGCACCCGGGAGGTGGTGGAGATCTGCCGCCAGGTGTGGCGCCGGGAGAAGCTGTCCCATCAGGGCCGCAACTATCAGATCCCACTGCCGGAGGGGAAGGGCACCGGCCTGGGTAAGTCGCTCAAGCTGATCAATGAGCCGGTGCGGGAACGGATTCCGATCGCCATCGCCTCACTGGGACCCAAGAACGTCGAACTCACCGCGGAGATCGCCGAGGGGTGGCAGCCGGTGTTCTTCTACCCGGAGAAGGCCGACGACATCTGGGGCGATGCGCTGCGGGCCGGCACCGCCAAGCGCGACCCCGCGCTGGGGGACCTCGACGTCATGGTGGGTGTGTCACTGGCCATCGGGGACAACGTGGCGGAGCGCCTGCAGTGGGCCAAACCGCAACTGGCGCTCTACATCGGCGGCATGGGCGCCAAGGGCCACAACTTCTACCACAACGTCGCCACCCGGTACGGCTTCGGCGAGGTCGCCGACCATATCCAGGAGCTGTATCTGTCCGGCCGCAAGGCGGAGGCGATCGCCGCGGTACCCGACGACCTGGTGCGCAACGTGTCGCTCATCGGTCCGCGGGGCTACGTCAAGGAGCGCATCGCGGCCTTCGAAGAGGCGGGGGTGACCACCCTACTGGCGACGCCGGTCACCGCCGACGGCGGCGAGTACGTGCGATACATCGAGGAGTTGCAGGCCCTTCTGCACTGAGGCCGCGGCGGCCTCACCCGCCGACCTGGGGAAGTTCGTCGGCGGCGATCTCACACGGCGTGCGCTCATCTGCCGGGGCCTCAGCCGGAGCCTCGGCGGCCGGCGGTGGAGGTGGTTCCGGAGGCGGAGGTGGATTCGGAACCTCCTGCGCCGCAATTGGTTGCGCCGGGGGCGGTGGCGGGGCGAT
>JAIOQK010000272.1 GCA_021413425.1 Mycobacterium sp. | reverse complement strand
CTTCGGCGCGGTCGAGGATGGCGCGCACATCGTCGGCGCTACCGGCACCGCATGCGTCGAGGTGGGTGTGGGCATCGATCAACGGTGCCAACGGCTCCGGCGGCGGTGGTGCCGGGCGTTTACTCACGCCCAAACCATAAGCGCCTACCAATAGGGTGGAGCACGACATGAGCCAGCCCTTCTACGTGACCACGGCGATCGCCTACCCCAATGGCGCGCCGCACGTCGGGCACGCCTACGAATACATCGCCACCGATGCGATCGCCCGGTTCAAGCGGCTTGACGGTTTCGACGTGCGCTTCCTCACCGGGACCGACGAACACGGGCTGAAGATGGCGCAGACCGCCGCCGCCGAGGGCATCCCGACCGCCGAACTCGCCCGGCGCAACTCTGATGAGTTCGAGCGTCTGCAGGAGATGCTCAACATCTCCTTCGACCGGTTCATCCGCACCACCGACCCCGATCACTACGCCGCCTCGAGCGCGATCTGGGAACTGATGGTTCAGCGCGGCGACATCTATCTCGACAGCTACTCCGGCTGGTACTCGGTGCGCGACGAGAGGTTCTTCACCGAGGCCGAGACATCCGTCGACGCCGAGGGGGTGCGGGTGGCCACCGAGACCGGAACTCCGGTCACCTGGACCGAGGAGCAGACCTACTTCTTCCGGCTCTCGGCCTACGCCGAACCACTGCTGGCGCACTACGCCGCCCACCCGGAGTTCATCGCGCCGGAGGTCCGCCGCAACGAGATCGTGAGCTTCGTCTCCGGCGGTCTGCGCGACCTGTCGATATCGCGGACCTCGTTCGACTGGGGGGTTCCGGTGCCCGGCGACCCCGACCATGTGATGTACGTATGGGTCGACGCGCTCACCAACTACCTGACCGGCGTCGGGTTCCCCGACACGGAATCAGCTCTCTACCAAAGGTTCTGGCCGGCAGATCTGCACATGATCGGCAAGGACATCATCCGCTTCCACGCGGTGTACTGGCCGGCCTTTCTGATGTCGGCCGGAATTCCGTTGCCGCACAGGGTGTTCGCGCATGGCTTCCTCTACAACCGTGGCGAGAAGATGAGCAAGTCGATCGGCAACGTCGTGGATCCGGTGGCGCTGGTGCAGACCTTCGGGGTGGACGCAGTGCGCTACTTCCTGCTGCGCGAGGTGCCCTTCGGCCAGGACGGCAGCTACAGCGAAGACGCCATCATCGGCCGGATCAACACCGACCTGGCCAACGAACTGGGCAACCTGGCGCAGCGGTCGCTGTCGATGGTGAACAAGAACCTCGACGGCGCCGTGCCCGAGCCCGGGGAGTTCAGCGCAGCGGACTCCGAGCTGCTGGCGCTGGCCGACGGGTTGCTGGTGCGGGTGCGCGAGGCCTTCGATTCCCAGGCCATGCATCAGGGCCTGGAAGCCATCTGGCTGATGCTGGGCGCGGCCAACCGGTACTTCTCCGCCCAGGAGCCTTGGGTGCTGCGCAAGTCGGAGGCGCAGGCCGATCAGGTGCGGTTGCGCACCGTGCTCTACACCACGCTGGAGGCGGTGCGGATCGCCGCGGTTCTGGTGGCGCCCGTGATGCCGACCTCGGCCGGCCAACTGCTCGACCTGCTGGGGCAGCCGGAGGGACGGCGCGATTTCGCCGCGCTGGGTACGCGTCTGGCTCCGGGGACCGTGCTGCCGGCCCCCACCGGGGTGTTTCCCCGGTACGAAGCACCGGCCGGCTAGCGGCCCGGGCCATGCGGATCGAGCGGCTCGGCGAACTGGGGTCGGCTCCCGGGGTGCTGCGGGCGCTCGCCGCGGGCGCGCGGTCCCATCGTCTCGCTCCGCCGGCCGCACTGATCGGTGAATGGTTCGGCTCGGCGGCGGTGATCGCCCCGAGCGTCGATATCCGGCCGGTCCTGGCGACCGAGGTGTTCGACGTCCCGCCGGGCGGGCCCGGCGACACCGTCGGCGGCGGATGGATCGGTTACCTGTCCTACCCCGATCCCGGGGCCGACGGCGCCGGACCGCGAATTCCCCCGGCTGCCGGGGGCTGGACCGATGACGTGGTGCGCCTCGACGCCGACGGGTGCTGGTGGTACGAGAACCTCACCGGGGCCGCTCCGCCGCAGTGGCTGACTGCGGCGTTGGCAGTTCCGGTCTACCCGGTTGCCGCCGGAATCGACTGGGGGCGAGCGGATTTCGACCAGCACCAGGGCGGTGTTGAGGACTGCCTGGAGGCGATCCGCGCCGGGGAGATCTACCAGGCCTGCGTCTGCACGCAATTCACCGGCACGCTCACCGGCACACCGCTGGACTTCTTCACCGACGCGGTCTGCCGACTGGCACCGGCCCGCGGCGCTTACCTCGCGGGCCGGTGGGGTGCGGTGGCATCGCTGTCGCCGGAGAACATCATGATCGTCGACCTCGTGCGCAACGATCTGGGCCACGTCGCCGTCACCGGGTCGGTGACGGTGTCCGAACTGCTCGCCGTACGACCCGCACCCGGGGTGTGGCACCTGGTGTCGACGGTGGCGGCCCGCATCCCCGCCGACGTGTCCAACGCGACACTGCTGGACGCCACGTTCCCGCCGGCATCGGTTACGGGGACACCGAAACTGCGCGCGCGGCAACTGCTTTCGGAGTGGGAGCCGCACGGTCGCGGTGTCTACTGCGGAACGATCGGACTGGCCTCGCCGGTGGCGGGCTGCGAACTCAACGTCGCGATTCGCACCGTGGAGTTCGATGCGCGCCTCCGCGCGGTGCTCGGTGTGGGCGGCGGGATCACCGCCGACTCCGACCCGGCGGCCGAATGGCAGGAGTGCATGGACAAGGCGGCACCGATCATCGGGGCGGTCCCGGCTCACGACTCGCGGGACCGCAGCACCGCGTCGTAGAGTTCGCGCCGCGATGGCGCGCCGGGATGGGCGTCGATCACCGCGCCGCAGGCGTCCTTGACCCTCATCCCGTCGGCCACCAGTGCGTCCACCTCGGCCAGCAGGTCCGCGATCTCGACGCTCGGCAGGGCCCCGGAAAGCACCACGGTGATCTCACCGAGCACCCCGTCGGCCGCCCAGTCGGCCAGTTCCGTCAGTGTGCCCCGGCGGATCTCCTCGTAGACCTTCGTCAGCTCGCGGCACACCACCGCGGCACGGTCGCCGCCGAGTTGATCGACCGCATCGCGCAGGCAGGCCGCCAGTCGCCGCGGCGACTCGAAGAACACCACGGTGCGCGGTTCGCCTGCCAGGCCCGTCAGCCAGCCGCGCCGCGCAGACTGCTTGCGCGGTGCGAACCCCTCGAAACAGAACCGGTCGGCCGGCAGGCCGGAGACCGCCAGCGCGGTGGTGACCGCCGACGGCCCGGGCAGGCAACTGACCGTCAACCCGGCATCCACGCAGGCGCGCACCAGTCGGTAGCCCGGATCGTTGATCAGCGGCATACCCGCGTCGCTGACCACCAGCACCGTCGCCCCGGCCGTGATCTGCTCGACCAGACCGGGGATCCGGGCTTGCTCGTTCTGGTCGTACAGGCTGAGCACCCGGCCGGCGATGGTGGTCTGTAGCGCCGCAGCCAGGGTCCTGATCCGGCGGGTGTCTTCCGCTGCCACGACGTCCGCGGTGGCCAGCGCATCGACCAGGCGCTGTGAGGCGTCGCCGGGCTGGCCCAGCGGAGTTGCGCCGAGGAGCAGGCGGCCTGGGGTCACATCGCAGAGCCTACGATTGCTGGCAATGACTGCCCTGACCGACGAACCTGTCGCGCCGGCCCGCAGTGCCCCCGTCATCAGCCCGGCACCGCTGGTTCCGGTGCCCGACTTCGGCCCCACCGACCGGGTGCGGGGCTGGGTGGCCACTGCCGTGGTGGCCGCCTTGGCCGCGCTGACGCGGTTCATGAATCTGGGCTCGCCCACCGATGCCGGCACACCGATCTTCGACGAGAAGCACTACGCGCCGCAGGCCTGGCAGGTGCTGCACAACTTCGGCGTGGAGGACAACCCCGGTTTCGGTCTGGTGGTGCACCCGCCCCTGGGCAAGCAGCTCATCTCAGTCGGCGAGGCACTGTTCGGCTACACCGGCGTGGGCTGGAGATTCACCAGCGCGGTGTTCGGGATCATCCTGGCGGCCCTGGTGGTGAGAGCCGTGCGCCGGATCAGCCGCTCGACACTCATCGGGGCGATGGCCGGGCTGCTGGTGGTCGTCGACGGGGTGAGCTTCGTGGCTGCTCGCACCGCACTGCTCGACACCTTCATGACCGTCTTCGTCGTCGCGGCCTTCGGTGCCCTGCTCGTCGACCGCGATCAGATGCGCGCCCGGATGCACGACGCGCTGCTCGAGGGTCGCATCGACGAAACACCGTGGGGTCCGCGGTTAGGCGTGCGGTGGTGGCGGTTCGGCGCCGGTTTCCTGCTCGGCCTGGCGCTTGCGACGAAATGGTCGGGGCTGTACTTCATCGTCTTCTTCGGGCTGATGTCGCTGGCGATGGATGTCGCCGCACGACGCGCCTACCGGGTGCCGCGGCCGTGGGCCGGTGTGTTGCGCCGCGACGTCGGCCCCACCGCCTATGTCTTCGGTCTGATACCGATCGCGGTATACCTGTTCGCCTACGCGCCGTGGTTCTCGTCGGAGACCGCGGTGAACCGCTATGAAGCAGGCCAGTCGATCGGTGAGCGGCAGTGGTTCCAGCCGCCGGATGCGCTGCGTTCGCTGTGGCACTACACCTACAAGGCGTTCCACTTCCATTCCGAACTGACCAATTCTGCGGGCAATCACCACCCGTGGGAGTCCAAGCCGTGGACCTGGCCGATGTCGCTGCGGCCGGTGCTTTACGCCATCGACGATCAGGATGTGCCGGGCTGCGGGGCGGCGTCGTGCGTGAAGGCCGTCATGCTCATCGGCACCCCG
The DNA here is from genome assembly GCA_021413425.1 of Mycobacterium sp. Classification (GTDB taxonomy): domain Bacteria; phylum Actinomycetota; class Actinomycetes; order Mycobacteriales; family Mycobacteriaceae; genus Mycobacterium. Next base: position 420 of record JAIOQK010000272.1, on the reverse strand, counting down.
GCGATGTGGTGGCTGGCAGTGCCCGTGCTGGGCTACGCGCTGTGGCGCACCTTCGTCCGCCGCGACTGGCGCTACGCCGTCGTGCTGACCGGCTACTGCGCGGGCTGGCTGCCCTGGTTCGCCAACATCGACCGGCAGATGTACTTCTTCTACGGGGTCACCATGGCGCCGTTCCTGATGATGGCCATCGCGCTTATCCTCGGCGACATCCTCTACAGGCCGACCGCCAACGCCGAACGGCGAACCCTCGGTGTGGTGGTGGTGAGCTGTTACCTCGCCCTGGCGATCACCAACTTCGCCTGGATGTTCCCGATAATGACCGGGCTTCCCATTTCGCAGGCCACCTGGAACATGGAGATGTGGCTGCCCAGCTGGCGGTGATTCTTTCCGCGAGATCCACCCCACGGTCGTGATCCGGGG
>JAIOQK010000445.1 GCA_021413425.1 Mycobacterium sp. | reverse complement strand
CGACTGTCAGCGACTGACGTGTGCCTGTCGGTGCGCCGTGCGACGGTGCCGTCATGCAGCGGATCCTGCGCGGCACCGACCTGCGCTACACCCTGACCCGGCTGATTCAGATCCTCGGACCCATGACGGTCTCGGATCTGTGCGCCCAATTGGAAAATCTGAACTTCGGCGTCGAAGGCCGGCCGACGAAGGTGGTGTCCATCGGATCGTCGACCGGGTGGAGTCGCTCCTCTGTGACATGTATGAAGTCGAAGCAGAGTCGCTCAGAGGCGGGAAAACCGATACGCTTAGTTTCGACCGCGTGAGCGACAACCCGTTCAACCCCGCACTGTGGACGCCCGTCGGAGACCTCGATGCGCAATTCGCCGACCTCACCGACATCACCTACCACCGCCATGTCATCGACGGCGCGTTGCAGCCGACAGTGCGGGTGGCCTTCGACCGGCCGGAGGTGCGCAACGCGTTCCGGCCGCACACCGTCGATGAATTGTTCCGCGTCCTCGACCACGCCCGGATGTCGCCGGATGTCGGGGTAGTCCTGCTCACCGGCAACGGCCCCTCGCCCAGGGACGGCGGCTGGGCCTTCTGCTCGGGCGGGGATCAGCGCATCCGCGGCCGGACCGGCTACCAGTACGCCGCGGGCGAGACGGCCGAGACCGTGGACCCGGCCCGCGCCGGCCGGTTGCACATCCTCGAGGTGCAGCGGCTGATCCGGTTCATGCCCAAACCCGTCATCTGCCTCGTCAACGGCTGGGCCGCCGGCGGGGGGCACAGCCTGCACGTGGTGTGTGACCTGACCCTGGCAAGCCGGGAGCACGCCCGGTTCAAGCAGACCGACGCCGATGTCGGCAGCTTCGACGGCGGCTACGGCAGCGCCTACCTGGCCCGGCAGGTGGGCCAGAAGTTCGCCCGAGAGATCTTCTTCCTCGGTGATCCCTACACCGCCGAGCAGATGCACCAGATGGGTGCGGTCAACCGGGTCGTCGACCACGCCGATCTGGAGAACGTCGCGCTGGAATGGGCGCGCAAGATCAACGGGAAATCACCTCAGGCACAACGGATGCTGAAGTTCGCGTTCAACCTCCTCGATGACGGACTGGTGGGCCAGCAGATCTTCGCCGGCGAGGCCACCCGGCTGGCCTACATGACCGATGAGGCAGTCGAGGGTCGCGACGCCTTCCTGGAGGCTGAGCGCAGGAAGCCGGACACGAATTCCGCTGCGCGGCAAGCGGGTGCTGATCACCGGTGCATCGTCGGGGATCGGCGAAGCGGGCGCACAGCGGTTCGCGCGCGAGGGCGCGGAAGTGATCATCGTCGCCCGCCGGGCGCAACTGCTCGATGAGGTCGCCGCCGGCATCGCCGACAATGGCGGTATCGCCACCGCCATTGCATGTGACCTCGCCGACCTCGATGCCGTCGACGCCCTGACCGAGACGGTTCTACAGCGCTTCGGCGGGGTGGACATTCTGGTGAACAACGCCGGCCGTTCCATCCGACGGCCGCTGGCGGAGTCGCTGGACCGCTGGCACGATGTCGAGCGCACCATGACGCTGAACTACTACTCCCCGCTGCGCCTGATCCGGGGCCTGGCACCCGGGATGATCGAGCGCGGCGACGGCCACATCATCAACGTCGCCACCTGGGGCGTGCTCAGCGAGGCATCCCCGCTGTTCAGCGTCTACAACGCCTCCAAGGCCGCACTGTCCGCGGTGAGCCGGGTGATCGAGACCGAGTGGTCGCGCAGCGGCGTGCACTCCACCACGCTGTACTACCCGTTGGTGGCCACCCCGATGATCACGCCGACCAAGGAGTACGACGGCATGCCCGCGCTGAGCCCTTGGGAGGCCGCGCAGTGGATGATCGACGCCGCACGCCACCGCCCGGTGCGTATCGCGCCCCGGTTCGGGGTCAGCGCCCGCGCACTCGACGTCGTCGCCCCCGGGGTGCTCAACGGCATTCTCAAGCGGCAGCGGATGCAGCCGAACTGATATGGAGATCCTGTCCAGCCGGGTGCTGCTGCGGCCCGCCGATTACCACCGCTCCCTGACGTTCTACCGCGATGCACTGGGACTGGCCATCGCCCGCGAATATCCCGGCGGCACAGTCTTTTACGCCGGTCAGTCGCTGATCGAGCTGGCCGGTCACGGCGAACCCAGCTCATTCTCCGGCGCGCTGTGGCTTCAGGTGCGCGACGTCTACGCCACCGCCGATGAGTTGCGATCCCGCGGCATCGACATCACGCGCGAGGCACGACAGGAGATGTGGGGACTGCACGAGATGCACGTCACCGACCCCGACGGAGTCACGCTGATCTTCGTGCAGATTCCCGAGAACCACCCGTTGCGCCGCGACGGCCGTTAGCGGCCCGCCGATCTAGGATTGACGAATCGGAATCACCCTGCGAGCCCTCGCCATACCGCCGGGCCCCTGCGCGCTGTCGCTGATGACGGCGCTCGAGGGCGTCCTGGACGGCCGGGACGGGCCCGTGGTACCGATCCCGTCGGGCGACCGGCGTGAAAGTGAGCGTCTGACAACGGCTTTGCGGGTCGGTGAGCAGATAGCCGACGAGATCGCCCTGGTGGTCCCGACCTCGGGCACCACCGGCACCCCCAAGGGGGCCATGCTCACCGCGGCCGCGCTGATCGCCAGCGCGTCGGCAACCCACGACCGGCTCGGCGGACCCGGAAGCTGGCTGCTGGCGCTGCCGGCACACCACATCGCCGGCATCCAGGTGCTGGTGCGCAGCCTGCAGGCCGGCACCGTGCCCGCCGAGATCGCCCTCGATGGCGGATTCGACCCCGCCGATCTGCCGGCCGCCGTCGATGAACTGGGCTCCGGGCGCCGGTACGCCTCGCTGGTGGCCAACCAGCTGTCCAAGGCCCTGACCGACCCCGCGGCCGTGGCCGCACTGGCGGACCTGGACGCGGTCCTGCTCGGCGGCGGACCCGCCCCGCGGCCGGTGCTGGAGGCCGCCGCGGCGGCCGGTATCGCTGTCGTGCGCACCTACGGCTCCAGTGAGACCGCCGGCGGGTGCGTGTACGACGGTGTCACGCTCGACGGAGTCACCCTGCGCATCGACGACCCGGGGCCCGGCGGTGAGGGCCGGGTGGTGATCGGCGGGGCCACCCTGGCCGTCGGCTACCGCAATCCCGCCGACCCCGACCCATTCGATGAGCCGGGATGGTTTCGCACCGATGACTGTGGGGTGTGTGACGATACGGGCCGACTGAGCGTGCTGGGCCGGCTCGACGACGCGATCAGCACCGGCGGCCTGACCGTCATGCCCGCCGAGGTGGAGGCGGTGCTGGCGCGCCACCCCGCGGTCGCCGAGTGCGCGGTGTTCGGGGTGGCCGACGACCGGCTCGGGCAGCGGGTGGTGGCCGCGGTGGTGGTTCGCGGCGACGCCGCACCCGCCCTCGACGAGATCAAGGGCTGGGTGGCTGACGCCCTCGACCCCACCGCCGCGCCGCGGCAGGTGCACGTCGTCGATGAGTTACCGCGGCGAGGCATCGGCAAGCTGGACCGGGCCGCGCTCCGCGCGCAATTCGGCTGAGCACTGAAAAAGCGCTTCGGCTGAGGTGGCGTTCTTCTGACACGATGGGCAGATGCCCGACGTGAAATTCCTCGACCTGCACGGTGACCGGATCGCCTTCCTCGATGAAGGCCAGGGCGAGGTCGTCCTGCTGCTGCACGGGATGGCCGGCAGTTCTGCGACCTGGCGGTCGGTGATCGGGCCGCTGTCGCGCAAGTACCGCGTCATCGCCCCCGACCTGATCGGGCACGGGCAGTCGGCCAAACCGCGTAGCGACTACTCGCTGGGGGCGTTCGCGGTGTTCCTGCGGGATCTGCTCGACGAACTCGGCGTGACCAGCGCCACCATCGTCGGGCATTCACTCGGCGGCGGGGTGGCGATGCAGTTCACCTACCAGCATCCCGACTACTGCCAGCGGCTGATCCTGATCAGCAGCGGCGGGCTGGGCCAGGAGGTGGGGTGGGCGCTGCGGCTGTTGTCGGCGCCGGGCGCCGAATTGATCCTGCCGATCATCGCACCGTCGCCGGTGCTGGCCGGCGGGGAGAAGGTGCGGTCGTGGCTGGCCAGGTTCGGCATTCAGACGCCGCGCGGCGATGAGATCTGGAGTGGATACAGCTCCTTCGCCGACAAACAGACCCGGCACTCGTTCCTGCGGACACTGCGCTCGGTGGTCGACTACCGCGGGCAGTCGGTGTCCGCACTCAACCGCCTGGGCGTCAAAGCCGACACCCCGACGATGGCGATCTGGGGCGACCAGGACGCGATCATCCCGGTCGAGCACGCCTTCGCCGCGCACGAGGCCCGGCCGGGCACCCGGCTGGAGGTGCTCACCGGCGTCGGGCACTTCCCCCAGGTGGAGAGACCGACCGAGGTGGTGGACCTGATCGACGACTTCATCTCCCGCGAGCGCACCGAATACGTCGAACAGCCGGTCCATCTGCGCTGACGGCCTGACGAATCAGTGACGTAGCCGCAGGTCGCGCTACCCGGCCACTAGGCTCAGTGGCATGTCAGCCCGCGTTCTGATCGCCGACGACGACGCCGTGGTCCGCGATGTCGTGCGCCGCTACCTCGAACGCGACGGCCTCGAGGTGCGGGTGGCCGGCGACGGCAACGAGGCCTTGCGGGTGCTCAGCAGCGAACGCATCGACGTCGCCGTCCTCGATGTGATGATGCCCGGCCCGAACGGGCTGTCACTGTGCCGGACCCTGCGCCAGGGTGGCGACTACACGGTGCCGGTGATCCTTCTGACCGCGCTCGGCGAGGAGGACGACCGCATCGCCGGTCTGGAGGCCGGCGCGGACGACTACCTGACCAAGCCGTTCAGCCCGCGGGAACTGGCGCTGCGGGTGCGCTCGGTGCTGCGCCGAGCACCGGCACCCTCGGCGGCGGTGCCACTGGAGATCACCGTGGGCGATCTGACGGTGTCGACCGCGGCCCGCTCGGTCACCATAGGCGGTACACCGGTGGGGCTGACCAACCGCGAGTTCGACCTGCTGCTGTTCTTCCTGACGCACACCGACACCGTCTTCTCCCGCGAGGAGTTGCTCAAACGGGTGTGGAACTGGGACTTCGGCGACCTCTCCACCGTCACGGTGCATGTGAAGCGATTGCGGTCCAAACTCGGCGAGCACCATCGCGTGCAGACCGTCTGGGGCCGCGGATACCTGTGGCGCGGGGACACCGGCGGTGAGCGTGACTGGGCATGAGCTGACCCAGGTCGCGCTGCTGACACTGGGGCTATCGCTGCCGGTGGTGCTGATCGGTTGGCTGATCATCCGGCTGGCGCGGTCCTGGTCGGTGACGGTCAGCATGGTGGCACTGGTGCTGATTCCCACCCTGGCGACCTTCGCCGGAGTGTTCGGCGCCAGCCAGTTCATGCCCGATGCCAGCGTCCGGGCAATCGCTGTGGTGCTGTTGATCGTATCGGTGGTCACGCTGCCGGCCGCGGTGATGCTGGCGCGGTACCAGGCCCGGCGCACGGTGTGGGAGCAGCAGATCCAGGACGCCGAACGCGCCGCCGAACAGTCCCGCCGCCAACTCGTCGCCTTCGTCAGTCACGATCTGCGCACCCCGCTGGCCGGTATCCGGGCGCTGTCCGAGGCGATCGCCGACGGGGTGGTGAGCGACGCCGAGGTGCGGACCCAGGCCAAGCACATCGAGCAGGAAAGTATCCGGCTCTCGGAGATGGTGGACGACCTGTTCGAAATGGCCAAGATCAACGCCGGCGCGATCAACGCTCCCTATGAGCGGGTGGCGCTCGACGAGGTGGTCGACGACGTGCTCAACATCCACCGCATCGCCGCCCAGCGCTCCGGGGTCTCGCTGCAGGTTGACCTGCCCGAGAAAGCGGTGCGGGTGATCGGCAGCGACCGCGCACTGGTGCGGGTGCTGTCCAACCTGGTGGGCAACGCGATCGCCCACACGCCCTCGGGCGGCAGCGTGCGGCTGTCGGTGGGCGTGGATGCAGAAGGGGCCTGGGCGCGTGTCGACGATACCGGGGTGGGGATTGACGCAGCGGATCTCCCGCGGGTGTTCGACGTGGCCTACCGCGGTTCGAATGACCGTGTGCCACGGGATGACTCGTCGCTGCCGAGCGGATCGGGACTGGGACTTGCGATCGCCGCCGGCCTGGTGCGCGCGCACCGCGGCACGCTCTCCGCACACAACCTCGACGGCGGCGCGCGGTTCGAGGTTCGGCTCCCGCTGGCGGCGGAGTAGACCGCCGGGCGCGAACTTCAGTCGTCGAGCGTTGCGGACAGCCGCTCGGTGGCGTTGACGTAATCGGAGATGAATTCCAGCACCACCTCGCGAGCCGGTTTGATCTTGTTCATCAGCCCCACACCCTGTCCGACGAAGTAGGTCGCCAGCGCCTGTGCGCCCGGGTGGCCGCTCTGGGCCAGCTTGTCGATGCGGCGCAGCGCGGGCTCGGCGATCATCGCCTGAAGGGGCAGCGGAAGGGGCTGGCGCCCGCCGGGGTTCGGGGCCCAGGCGTCGGTCCAGTCCGACCGCAGCTGCCGTGACGGCTTACCGGTGCGGCCGGCTGAGCGGACGGTGTCCCGGGAGGAGGCGGCGAGCATCTTCTCCTTGGTGTGCGGTGCGGTCTCGGCTTCCTCCGTCGTCAGCCACACCGAGCCGGTCCACGCGCCGGCGGCGCCCATGGCCATACACGCGGCCATCTGACGCCCGGTCACGATGCCGCCGGCCGCGAGCACCGGAATGTCACCACCACCCGGGATCTCCGAGATCGCCTCCAGCACTTCCGGAATCAGCACCAGCGTCGAGACCTCACCGCAGTGCCCGCCCGCCTCAGTGCCCTGGGCGACGATGAGGTCGACGCCCGCGTGCACCTGTTTGATGGCGTGCTCCTTGGCACCGACCAGCGCCGCCACCGGGATGCCGCGCTCCTTGCCGGCCGCGATCATGTAGTCCGGCGGCACCCCGAGTGCGTTGGCCATCATCTTGATCGGATGGCGCAGCGACACCTCGAGCAGGCTCTGCCCGGTGTCACCGGACAGCGCCGAGGCGGCAGTCCGCAGTTCCTCGACCTCGATGTCGTGGTCGGCCATCAGCGCGCTGATGAACTCGCGGTGCTCGGCGGGGATGCGGTCGGCGAGCTGGGCGGTGGTCAGGTTCTCGCCCTTGCCCTCGAATTTGGCCGGGACGATGATGTCTACGCCGTAGGGCTTGCCGTTGACATGCTCGTCGATCCAGCAGAGTTCCTTCTCCAGCTGATCCGGCGTGAACGCCACACCGCCCAGCACGCCGAACCCGCCGGCGCCGGATACCGCGGCGACGACATCGCGGCAGTGGCTGAATGCGAACAGGGGAAACTCGATGCCGTAGGTGTTGCAGATATCGGTCTTCACCCGCCCAGTATGACGCGCCGATGGCCCGGCCACTCAGGGCAGGTCGAAGGGCAGCTCCACCCCTTCATGGGCCAGACAGTGGGTGCACACCCGATCAGAGGTCACCCGGTCGATCGCATCATGCACCAGGGCCTTGAAGCCGACGATATTGCGGGTGAACTCGCCGAAGACGTCGACCGCGCGCACCCCCGATCCGGCCTCGACCCCGGCATCGACGTCGGTCACCAGGGCGATTGCGGCATAACACATCTCGAGCTCACGGGCCAGTACCGCCTCGGGATACCCGGTCATGTTCACCAGGGTGAAACCCTGCCGCGCGAACCACTGGCTCTCGGCGCGGGTGGAGAACCGCGGTCCTTGGATCACCACCATGGTGCCGCCGTCGACAACCCCGGGCGCTTGGGCAGCGGCCGCCCGCAGCACCGGGCAGTACGGATCGGCGAACCCGACATGGATGCCGCCGGCGTCGAAGTAGGTATCGGCGCGGCCCCGGGTGCGGTCGATGAGCTGGTCGGGAACGATGATCGCGCCGGGCCCGGTCTCGGGGCTGAGGCTGCCGACCGCACAGGGGGCGAAGATGCGCCGCACCCCCAGCGCACGCAACGCCCACATGTTGGCGCGGTAGGGCACGGTGTGCGGGGAGAACTCGTGGCTGAGGCCGTGCCGCGGCAGGAACGCCACCTCGTGCGCCCCGACTCCCCCGATGGTGATCGGCCCGCTGGGCTCGCCGTAGGGCGTATCGACGGTGACGCTGCGCGCGTCGGCACCGAAGAACGTGTAGAAGCCGCTGCCGCCGATGACGCCGATCACGAACACCAGTGTGATCGGCGTCGATCACGGTCACCATAGCGGGGCACTAGGCTGCCGGACGTGGTCCGGATCAGCGTCGCGTTGGTACTCGGCGTCGCCGCCGGAATCGCAGTCGGCGTTCTTCGCGACGAATGGCACTACTCCTTCGCCATCGGATGGATCGTCTCCGCCGGGGTGTATCTGGTGTGGACGTGGATGTTGCTGTTCGGATTGGATGCCGACCAGACCGCCGAGCACGTCCGCAAGCGGCGCGAGGACGGCACACCCCTGGTGTCGCACGTGGTGGTCCTGCTCGCCAGTGCCGCCGGACTGGCCGGGGTGGGCTATCTGCTGGCGGCGACCGACGACGGACAGCGCCGCATCGGCGAGGCGCTGATCGGGATTCTCAGCGTCATCGCGTCCTGGTTCGCCATCCACACCACGTTCACCCTGCGCTACGCGATGCTGTTCTACACCGAGCCCCGGCGCGACCCCGACATCGAAGCCATCAACTACCACCAGGCCAGACAGCCCTGCTACAAGGACTTCGCCTACCTCGCCTTCACGGTGGGGATGACCTACCAGGTTTCCGACACCGATCTGGGCAGTGCCCGCATCCGTGGATCGGTGCTGGGGCACGCGCTGGTGTCCTTCCTGCTGGGCGCGGTCGTCCTCGCCAGCACCATCAACCTCGTCCTCGCACTGGCGGGTCACTGATGGCGACCGTCGCGCAGTGGATCTCAGGCGCCCGGCCCCGCACCCTGCCCAACGCGATCGCCCCGGTGATCGCCGGGACCGGCGCTGCCGGCTGGCTGCATTCCGCGGTGTGGTGGAAGGCGCTGCTGGCACTGGTGGTCGCGCTGTCGTTCACCGTCGGGGTGAACTACGCCAACGACTACTCCGACGGTATCCGCGGCACCGACGACGACCGTGCCGGACCGCTGCGTCTGGTCGGCGCCAAACTGGCGGCGCCGCGCACGGTGCTGGCCGCCGCCGTCGCGGCGCTGAGCGTCGGGGCCGCCGCGGGTCTAGTGCTGGCGCTGACCAGTGCGCCGTGGCTCATCGCCGTCGGCGCGGGTTGCGTGGCCGGCGCATGGCTCTACACCGGCGGCACGAAGCCGTACGGCTACGCCGGGTTCGGCGAGGTGGCGGTGTTCGTGTTCTTCGGCCTCGTCGCCGTGCTCGGCACCCAGTACACCCAGGCATCGCGGATCGACTGGGTCGGGCTGTGCCTGGCAATCGCGACCGGTGCGTTGTCCTGCGCGGTCCTGGTGGCCAATAACCTTCGTGACATCCCGACCGACCGGGTCGCGGAGAAGATGACGCTGGCGGTGCGTCTCGGCGATGCTCGCACCCGGGTTCTGTACCTGTTGCTGCTGGGCGTCGCCGCGGTGGCGACACTCGCGCTCATGCGGGCGACGCCGTGGTGTGCGGCCGGCTTCCTCGCCGCTCCCCTGGCGCTGCGCGCGTCCGGACCGGTGCGCCGCGGTCTGGGTGGGCGCGATCTCATCGCGGTGCTGCGTGACACCGGTCTGACGATGCTGGTGTGGGCGGTGGCGGCGGCGGCGGCGCTGAGTGCGGCCTGAACCGGCGAGGAAACTACTCGGGCTTGTCGCCGGTATCGCCGCGTAACCGGGACTGCAACTCCTCGCGGTCACGGCGGCGTCGCTCATCGACGGCGGCGATGCCCTCGGTGGCGCGCCGGCGCAGCGGCGCGAACAGCCAGATCCCCAGCGGCAGCGAGATCAGGATCGCGAACAGCATCGCGATCACGATCGGGAACTCCCTGATGCCGATGAGGTGGGCGGCGAAGAAAATCACCGCGGTTAGAGCGCCGACGAGAAGCAGTCGGGCCAGGGTGTAGGCGGCGACGTCGCGCAGCACGCGGCCACGTGAGCCGGCGGGGAGATCGTCCGTCACGGCGCCGACCCTACCGACGCGCGTATATTCGCTTCCAAGGAGGTTTCCCGGTGTTGCTCTACCTGCTGGTCATCATCGTCGTCGCGGCCCTGGTCTATGTGGGCATCCGGGCCATCCGCACCCAGTCCAGCAAGAACAACACCCGGGTGATCGGTCCCGACGACGATCCGGACTTCCTGCGTCGGCTCAATCACGGCGATAAGTAGCGCTCACACGCCTGCGTAGGAGTGCAGACCGACCGTCACCAGGTTGATGAAGAACAGGTTGAAGACCATCGCCACGAACCCGGCGATGTTGATCCAGGCCGCCTTGCGGTCCCGCCACCCCGCTGTCGAGCGGGCGTGCAGGTAGGCCGCGTAGATGACCCACGCGATGAACGACACCGTTTCCTTGGGGTCCCAGCCCCAGTAGCGGCCCCAGGCCTCCTCGGCCCAGATGGCACCGAAGATCACCCCGAAGCCGAACACCGGGAACCCGAAGATGGTGGTGCGGTAGGCGATGCGGTCCAGTGTCTGGGCGTCGGGCAGCCGGGAGGTGATCCGGGTGAGTAACCCCTCCGGAGCCGCTCGGCCGGCGACATCGGGCAGCGCCCCCGGTTCGCCGAATCGCGACATCTTGAGCAGGAACAGCACGCTGGCCACGCCGGCCACCAGGAACACCCCTGAGCCGAGGCTGACCACCGAGACGTGGATGGGCAGCCAGTAGGACTGCAGGGCCGGCATCACCGGGGCGGCGTGGGTGTAGAGCCACTTGCCCGAGACCGTCAGCAGGACCAGAACCGGAACCAGGACGAACACCCACAACGCCCGGTACTGCGGTTTGCGCAGCACCACCGCGGCGGCCACCAGCCCGCAGAAGCTGGTCAGGTTGATGAACTCATACATGTTGCCCCACGGCGCCCGCGCGGTGGCCAGACCGCGCAGCACGATGCAGCCCAGCAGCAGCGCGGTGCCGACATACACCAGAGCCAGGCCGGCCCTGCCGAAGCGTTCGGCCAGCGGAAGCGCGGGGACGTCGATGACGACCCCGGGGCGATCGGCGTCGGCGGCCACCGCCGAGCCACCGGCGGTCACCAGCTCACGCTCCTCGACGCGGCGACCGCGGGCTGAGGCCAGTTCCACGGCCAGCAGCAGCAGCGCGAGCACCAGCACCATGACTGAGGAGGTGAAGGCCCAGTCGGAGTACCGGGACAACCCGATGTCCACGTTGTCGGTGTTCACGAAACCTCCTCCGCTACTCGCGCTCCTGGCCGGGCCGCCACCCGCTGGGCCAGCTTGTCGAACTCATCGCCCCACCCGGAGTTGTCGGTGCGGGCCAGACCACCCATCTCCACGTTCACGGTACCCGGCTCCGAGTGTCCGCCCGACGGGGTGATCCGGACCCACACCCTCCGGCGGCGCACGATGAGCGACACCAGCAGCCCGGCCATCATCGTCAGCGCGGACACCAGAACCCACAGCTGTCCGGGGTCATGGGAGACCTGAAGGTTGACGAACGGGGTGGCGCCGTCGAAGCGGACGACGGTGCCGTCATCGAGGCGCACCTGCTGGCCCTGGGCGAGGTTGACCCGCTTGAGCTTTGTCAGCCGCTTCTGTTCGACCAGCCGGTTGTCCAGAGTGAACAGTGACTGCGGGCGGCCGGTGTCCAGGCCGGCATCGCCCCGGTAGATGTCGATCGCGACCGCGGGGTCGTCGAGGGCAGGGAAACTCGACGACAACAGCGTGCCGTCCATCTCGCTCGTGGGAGCGAAGAGTCCGGTGATGGCGATCTGCTGCTTGCGCCGTTGATCGGCCGGGTAGAGCCCGGCGGGCGGGTCGAAGCGGACGGTGCCCGATGACAGCAGGGTCTGGGCGTTGTCCGGCTGGAACTGGATGGTCTGGGTGCGCTCCTTCCCGCCCGGGAAGATGACGGTGAACGTCGGCGCGTAACCGTGGCCCTGCAGATAAACGCGGTCTCCGCCCACCCGCAGTGGGTGGTTGACCTCCAGCTGGTAGGGCCGCCAGGTTCCGTCGGCCAGATCCGCACCGGCCTGGTATTCGATATTGGACGCGAATGAGGTGGCCTGTCCACTGGGCAGGTAGCGGGCCTGAAAATCCTTGACCCGGATACACATCGGGTACAGCGAGGTGCCGTCGACGTTGTTGCCGGCGCGGAAGGAGTCGAACGCGGCCGGCGATGCCGAGCAGAAACCGGGCCCGCCGTTGGCGACGACGATGACGTTGCCCTCGTAGCCGAACAGCTTGCCCACCGCGACGGCCACCAGCAGGCCCAGCAGCGAGAAGTGGAAGACGATGTTGCCGAACTCGCGCAGGAATCCCTTCTCCGCCGAGATCTCGGTGACGCCGTCGGTGGTGCGGGTGACTGTGCGCCAGCCCTTGAGGTCGGCCGCGACCGCAGCCGCCACCGACTCCGGCGTGCCGGGCACCTCGGCGACGGCACTCTTGGGCAGCCGGCCCATGTTGCGCGGAGCGGGCACCGGGGTCGCCCGCAGGCTGCGGATGTGCTCCACGGTCCGCGGGGTCAGGCAACCCACCAGGGAGATGAACAGCAGCGCGTAAATGGCGGTGAACCAGAAACTGGAGAACACGTCGAACAGTTGCAGCCGGTCCAGCCACGGGCCGATCACCGGGTGCTCGGCGATATAGCCCGCGACCTTCGACTCGTTGAGGCTTCGCTGCGGAAGCAACGCGCCGGGCACCGCGCCGAGGGCGAGCAGGAACAGCAGGGCCAGCGCGGTGCCCATGGAGGTTAGCGCGCGCCATCCCCGGCGCCCCAGTGCCAGAACCGTTGTCATATCGGCAGCCTCACATCGCTGACGAAGGAATCGCGCACCCAGGACACGAAGTCGTTCCACACCCCGGTCACCAGTGCGATGCCGACGGCGATCAGTAACGCCCCGCCGACTACCTGGATGGTTCGAGTGTGCCGGCGCAGCCAGTCGAACGCGCCGACCGCCCAGCCCGAACCGATCGCCAGAAGCACAAACGGCACACCCAGACCAAGGCAGTAAGCCACCACCAACGCCACCCCGCGGGCCACGTTGGCGCCCTCGGTGGCCGACGCGACGGCGATCACCCCGGTCAGCGTGGGCCCCAGGCACGGCGTCCAGCCAAGCGCGAAGACCGCGCCCAGCATCGGCGCCCCGGCCACTCGGGCGATCCGGCCGGGGGCGATCCGGCCGGGCGTGAACCGGGCCTCGCGCTGCAGCGCGGGGATGAAGCCGATGAACACCAGTCCCATCACGATGGTGATCACCCCGCCGATACGTTGCAGCACCAGCTGATTGGTGATCAGGCTGGTGGTCATGCCCAGTACGGCGACGGTGCCGAGGACGAACACCACGGTGAAGCCCGCGACGAACAGCAGTGCCGATCCGACGACCCGCCACCGCCGCGCGCCGGCGCCATCGGCACCGACCGCAGCGGCCAGATACGACAGATAACCCGGCACCAGTGGCACCACGCACGGTGACGCGAACGACACCAGGCCCGCCAGAACGGCAAGACCCAGGGCAACCAGCAGTGGCCCGGCCGCGGCCGTCTGCGTCAGACCGTTCACCGGGCCTCCGGCGCGGGTTCGGCGGCCAGTCGGCGCACCAGCGGCAGCAGATCCTCGGCGAGCAACTCGCGCAGGAACACCGCCGCCACCCGGTGCTCGCGGTCCAGCACGATGGTGGAGGGGATGACAGTGGCCGGGTAGCGTCCGCCGAACGCGATCATGGTGCGCATGGCGGGGTCGTAGATCGACGGGAAGGTGATCTTTCGGTCGGTGATGAAATCGCGCGGCGCGTCGAGGTCGTGGTCGCGGACGTCGATTCCGAGGAAGGCCACTCCTTGCTCGCGGGTGGCGTCGTAGACCTGCTGCAGCTGAGGCATCTCGGCGCGGCACGGGCCACACCACTGTCCCCAGACGTTGATGACGACGACGCGGCCGGCGAAGTCCTGCAGCGAGATGGTGCGCGAGATGTCCATCAGGTCAGGCCCCGACAGCGGGCCCGGCTTCCCGCGGTCCGCGGGCGGATCGTAGGTGATGTCAGTCTTGCCGCCCGGGGCGACGAACTCGAAGGTGCCGCCCTGTGCGACGGCGTCGTCACCGGTGGCGCACCCGGCGAGCAGCATGACCACCAGCACGAAGAAGGGAGCCAGCCGTTTCACCGCCCGGCGAGCTCCGCGTATCCCCAGCCCGCAAAGGTGTCGTCGTCGAAGTAGAACGACGTCAACGAGGCCAGGTTGCACAGCCGCCGGGTCGGGAAGTGATGCAGGGGTTTGGACGTCATCGCTCGGCGCAAAGTCTCGACGGGCAGTTGGTGACTCACGCAGACCGCCTCGTGGCCGGCGGCCTTGGCACGGGCGCGCTGCAGTGCTCCGGTCATCCGCTCGGCGACCTCGTGATACGGCTCGCCCCACGACGGCAGGCGCGGGTCTCGCAGATGCCACCAGTTGCGAGGGTTTCGCAACGCCCCGTCACCGGGTGAGACCCGTTCGCCCTGAAAGACATTGTGCGATTCGATCAACGCGTCGTCGGTGTCGATGGACAGTCCGTGGTGCGCGGCGATCGGCGCGGCGGTCTCCTGGGCGCGTTCCAGCGGGGAGGCGACGACGTAGACGACGTCGCGCATGCCCAGCCACTCGGCAACCGCCTCGGCCTGAGCGCGTCCGCGTTCGGAGAGGTGGTAGTCCGGCAGCCGGCCGTAGAGGATGCCCTCGGGGTTGTGCACCTCGCCGTGGCGCATCACGTGGACGATGGTCCTCATGACGGCTTCGCCTGCGCCGCCGCGCGGGCGGCGGCGGGCAGTGCATCGGCGATATGGGCGAAGGCGTCGTCGTCCAGAACCGCTGAGACGAACCAGGTTTCAAAGGCGCTGGGTGGCGCGTACACACCGCCGTCGAGCAGAGCATGGAAGAACGGCGGGAACCGCCAGGTCTGGCTTGCCTTGGCCGCGGCGAAGTCGAGCACCGGATCCTCGGTGAAGAACACCGACAGGAAACTGCCGCCGCGGGCCACCTGGTGGGCCACGCCGGCGCCGGTCAGCGCGTCCGACAGCAGCGCGGCCAGCCGGTCGGCGTTGGCGTCGAGCGCGGCGTAGACGTCGTCGTCGGCCAACCGCAGTGTGGTC
>JAIOQK010000444.1 GCA_021413425.1 Mycobacterium sp. | reverse complement strand
CTGGACTTCGTCGACCGCGACGAAGGTGACGCGCATCGCGAGCAGCGGTTCTCCGAGAAATTGGCCTGCCCGAACGGCCATCCGCTTGCGGTCGACGACCTCGAGCCGCGGTCGTTCTCGTTCAACTCGCCCTATGGCGCCTGCCCGGAGTGCAGCGGTCTGGGCATCCGCAAGGAGGTCGACGCCGACCTGGTGGTGCCGGATCCCGATCTCACCCTGGAGGAAGGTGCCGTCGCCCCGTGGTCGATGGGACACAACTCCGACTACTTCACCCGGATGATGGCAGGCCTCGGCGAAATCATGGGTTTCGATGTCGACACCCCATGGCGCAAGCTGCCGGCCAAGGCGCGAAAGGCGATTCTCGAGGGCTGCGACGAACAGGTGCACGTGCGCTACCGCAATCGCTACGGCCGCACCCGGTCCTACTATGCCGACTTCGAAGGCGTGATGGCGTTCCTGCAGCGACGCATGGATCAGACCGACTCCGAGCAGATGAAGGAACGCTACGACGGTTTCATGCGCGACGTTCCGTGCCCGGAGTGCGACGGCACCCGCCTCAAGCCGGAGATCCTCGCGGTGACACTGGCCGCCGACGGTGAGAAGAAGTCCATTGCGCAGGTGTGCGAGTTGTCGATCGCGGAGTGCTCGCGGTTCCTTAACGAACTCACCCTCGGGGTGCGTGAGGCCGCCATCGCCGGGCAGGTGCTCAAGGAGGTGCAGTCCCGGTTGGGCTTCCTGCTCGACGTGGGCCTGGACTATCTGTCGCTGAGCCGGGCGGCGGGCACACTGTCCGGTGGCGAGGCGCAGCGCATCCGGCTGGCCACCCAGATCGGTTCCGGTCTGGTCGGTGTGCTGTATGTGCTCGACGAGCCATCCATCGGATTGCATCAGCGCGACAACCGCCGTCTCATCGAAACCCTCACGCGCCTGCGGGATCTCGGTAACACCCTGATTGTCGTCGAGCACGACGAGGACACCATCGCCCACGCAGACTGGGTCGTCGACATCGGCCCAGCCGCCGGTGAGCACGGCGGCAGAGTGGTGCACAGCGGCCCGTACGCCGAGTTGCTGAAGAACCCCAACTCGATCACCGGCTCCTACCTGTCCGGAAAGCAGAGCATCGAGGTGCCCGCCATCCGCCGGCCGGTCGATCGCAAACGCCAACTCACCGTCATCGGCGCCCGCGAGCACAACCTGCGCGATATCGACGTCGCTTTCCCGCTCGGGGTGCTCACCGCGGTGACGGGTGTGTCCGGTTCGGGCAAGTCGACGTTGGTCAACGACATCATGGCCTCCGTGCTGGCCAACAAGCTCAACGGCGCCCGACTGGTCCCCGGCCGGCACACTCGAATCAATGGCCTGGATCAGGTGGACAAATTGGTGCGGGTCGATCAGTCTCCGATCGGTCGGACGCCGCGCTCCAACCCGGCCACCTATACCGGTGTGTTCGACAAGATCCCGCTGCGAGGCCTGTTCGGGTGACGGCACCATCAAGATCGAGATGAACTTCCTGCCCGACGTCTACGTGCCCTGCGAGGTCTGCAATGGTGCCCGCTACAACCGCGAGACGCTGGAAGTGCACTACAAGGGCAAGACCATCTCCGAGGTACTGGACATGTCCATCGAGGACGCGACGGAATTCTTCGAGCCGATCAGCAGCATCCACCGCTACCTCAAGACACTGGTCGATGTCGGACTCGGCTACGTGCGACTCGGACAGCCCGCCCCGACCCTGTCCGGCGGTGAGGCACAGCGTGTGAAACTTGCCGCCGAATTGCAGAAACGCTCCACCGGCCGCACGGTCTACATCCTTGACGAGCCCACCACGGGCCTGCACTTCGAGGACATCCGCAAGCTGCTCAAGGTCATCAACGGCCTCGTCGACAAGGGCAACTCGGTGATCGTCATCGAGCACAACCTGGATGTCATCAAGACCTCGGACTGGGTCATCGACATGGGACCCGAAGGGGGAGGGGGCGGCGGCACCGTGGTCGCGCAGGGCACCCCGGAGGATGTCGCCGCCAGTGCGGCCAGTTACACCGGAACCTTCCTGGCCGGACTGCTCGGGGCGCCGGCACCGAAGCGGGCGCCGCGGCGCAAGAAGGTCAGCGCCTAGCAGTTTGTGTCGGGCCGTTTTTGTCGGACCCGGTGGTTAACATTCGAACATGCGTTCGGATACGGTGTCCCAGGCGGTCGAGCAGATCGACGCCGCCCTGGACACCCTGTTCGAGCTTGACCTGGCCGCGCTATCCGCTGACGAACTGGTCCGGCTGGCCGGCCGCTGCGAGACCCTGGCCCGGCGCCAGGCCGTGCTGAATGGTGACTTCGCGCTGCAGGTGCAGCGCCGGGAGATCAGCGAACTGGGCGGCGCACCGCACAAGGTGCTCGCGGACTGGCTGCGGATCACCCCGGCCCAGGCCCGGCGCCGGGCCACTCTCGTCGAGCCGCTGGCCCCCCGCACGTCTCTGGCCGGCGAGCCACTGCCCCCGCATCAGCCGGCCACGGCGCAGGCATGGCGCGCGGGTGAACTCGACGTCGACCACGTCCGGGTCATTGCGCGCTTCCGCACCGACCTTCCGATCGCCGTTACCCGCGATGAGCGGGAGAGTGCTGAGTCGTTCCTGGCCGAACACG
>JAIOQK010000443.1 GCA_021413425.1 Mycobacterium sp. | reverse complement strand
ACCCTCCTCGAAGAAGGGTGCCGGCGCCCAGATCAACTCCAGATCAGGCAGATCCAACTCCGGGCGGCTGCGCACGAACCCATACGCCTCACCGACATTGGAGGTCAGCATTCCGCGCCGGCGGAGAAGGTAATTCGCCAGCTGCAGGGGTTTCTCCGCCGCCCACAGGCTGTCGTCGGGAACGTCGAATCCCAGTGGGGTGATCAGGTGGTCGAGCATGTTTCGCCCGACCTCGGGGGAGTCGGCGAGAACGTCGATCCCGAGATCGCGAAGGTCGGCGGGCTCGCCGATACCGGAGAGCATCAGCAGTTGCGGGGTGTTGACCGCCCCGGCGCACAGCACCACTTCGCGGGCGGCGCGCACCGTCTGACGCCGGCCGGCGGCGTCGTCGAACTCCACGCCCACCGCGCGGGTGCCCTCGAAGATCACCCGGCGCACCTGGGCCTCGGTCACCAGGGTCAGGTTCTTGCGGTAGAGCACCGGCTTGAGATAGGCGTCGGCGCAACTCCACCGCGCGCCGCGGCGCTGGGTGACGGCGGTCTCGCAGAATCCGTCGAGCACCGGCCGATCCGGCGAGGTCAGCCGGTATCCGGCCTGCTCGGCGGCCCGCAGCCAGGCAGACGTCGACGAACGCGGGCTGCGCTGCGGGGAGATCACCAGTGACCCGTTCTCGATCTTGTCGAGGTAGGGCCGCAGGTGCTCGTAGTCCCACTGCTCACCGGCCTGCTGCGCCCACTCGTCGTAGTCCTCGGGGAAGCCGGGAACCCACATCATGGCGTTCATCGAGGATGACCCGCCGAGCACTTTGCCTCGCGGCCAATAGATTTCGCGTCCGCCGACTTCCTTCTGCGGCTCGGTCTGGTAATTCCAGTCCAAAGGGCTGCGGAACAGCTTGGAGAAGGCGGCAGGGATGTGGACGAACTTCTCGGTGTCCATCGGCCCGGCTTCGAGCACCACCACCTGCGCGCCGGGATCGGCGCTGAGCCGATTGGCGACTACCGATCCGGCCGAACCGGTCCCGACGACGACGTAATCACAGTGCATGCGCCGCAGTACAGCACAATGTGGCGATGCGAGCCGTGAGATCACGCGAGGGAAATCCGATAGTCCTCGATGTCGGGGAACCCGGCGGCGACTGGCCGGTGCTCGAGGTCGCCTCGGCCAGCATCTGCGGCAGCGATCTGACCCTGCTGGGGTGGAACCTGCCGGTCACCCTCGGCCACGAGATCGCCGGCACGCTCGACGGACGCGCGTACTGCGTGGAGCCCACGGTGCGCTGCGGGCGGTGCGACCAGTGCCTCCTGGGCGCCCCGCAGCGCTGCCGGGGCGAGGCGCCGCACGGGATCATCGGGGTGGCGTTCGACGGGGGACTGGCCGAACGGGTGGCGGTGCCGCCGGACTGCCTGGTGGCATTGCCCGAGAGCCTCGATGTCCGGGACGCCTCACTGGTCGAGCCATTGGCGGTGAGCTGGCACGCACTGCGCAAGGTCGCTGCCGCGCCCGGTGAGCGGGTGCTGGTGGTGGGCGGTGGCAGCGTCGGACTGCTGGCGGTGGCGGCGGCCGCGGCGATGGGTCTGGAGGTGGATCTGGAGGCCCGCCATGATCACCAACGCGCCGCCGGGGAGTGCCTCGGAGCCGGGGCGCCGCACGGCCAGTACGACATCACCGTGGAGGCGGCCGGCACCGACACCGCCCTGGCCACCTGCGTGCGCAAGGCGGCACCGGGGGGCCGTATCGCCCTGGTGGGCGTGGCAGCCGACGACCGCCGGGTGCCGTCGATCCCGTTCGTCATGAACGAGTTGTCGATGGTCGGCTGCAACTGCTACGACAACGGCGCCGGCGGCCACGAGTTCGCGCAGTCCGCGGCGGTACTGGCGGATAATCCGCAGATCGCGCAGACGGTGATCACCCACCGGTTCGCACTCCACGACGCCGCCGAGGCGTTCCGGGTGGCCGCCGACCGGGCCGGCGGCGCGATCAAGGTGGTGCTGGAGCCCTAACCGCTGAGCACCAACTGGTCCTCGGCGTGGAAGGTCTCCTCGAGTGTCTCGGGGGAGACGTCCCGGTCGATCAGGCGGATGTCGGCGCCGCGGGCGCTCTCGATGGCACCGAGCCGGCGGGTGAGCTTGTCGGCCGCATAGGCGGACAGTTCCACGGGGTCGATGCCGAACGGGGGATTGTCGCCCCACTCGCGGGTGCCGTCGTTCACCGTGGCCAGCGCCAGTGGCATCAGCTCGGCCATCCGGTCGGTGACCACCTGCCACATGGCGTCGTCGACAGCGACGTGGCGCCGGCACGTGAAGGTACCCCACGCCATGTGGCGGCGCTCGTCGTCACCGATGTGTTTGATGATCTTGTGCATGCCGGGCAGGATTCCGCGACTGCTGCAGACCTTGCCCCAGCCGTAGTAACCGGTCAGCGCCAGACACCCCTCGACGACGTGGTTGTAGGTCACCGAGGCGCGGATCTGATTGGCCGGCCCGGAATCGCGCTCGAGGGCGTAGAGACTGTCGGGCAGTTCGCGGGTGAAGATCTGGGTGTAGGGCTCATTGGACTCGGTGTACTCGTGCAGATCCTCGGTGATGCCCACCGCGTCGAACCACATCCGGAAGGCCAGCGCATGCTTGGCCTCCTCGTAGACGAACTGGGTCAGGTACATCTCGTCGGCGAAACGGCCCTCGGCGGCCATCGCGGCCACGAACGGTTGCATGTCCTGGGTCACCGACTCCTCGCCGGCCAGGAACTGGGCGGCCAGCATGGTGGTGTAGCGGCGCTCGTCGTCGGTCATCGCCTCGAAGTCGCGGGCGTCCTGGGTCATGTCGATGTCCGCCGGGTTCCAGTGCCGGGCGTTGCCCTTGAGGAACAGCTTCATCGGGAAGGACTCGGCGCTCAGTCCACCGGCGCCGAGGGTGGCGTAGCCGGTGCGCTTGCCGTGTTCGATCGTTCGCGTCATTCTCAGGCTCCTTAAGCGGTCGCTGTTTCAGGCTGATGAGCGTCTACCCACCGCCGCCTCTACCCACCACATTAGAACGGAATTCGGCGTTCACGATCACTGCCGAAGAACTAGCGTCGAAGTCGCCCATGACAGCACCGCCGCATCTGAATCTGGCCGGCCAACCGGTCAGCCGCCGCCGGCTTCGCCGGCTGGGCCGCGAATTCGCCGCGGTCGGTATCCGCGTGCCACCGGCCCGGCTGGCGCAAATCGCCGCAGGGCACCCCGCCACCGCCGAGGAGTTGGTGGACGTGGCCTTCGCCGACGCCGCCACCCATATCCGGCACGAGCAGGCCCGGGCCAAGCGGGTCCGGGCCAAACGGCGCTGCGTTCATTCCGCGATCGTGGTGGGCGCGACCGTCCTCGCGCTCATCGCGGTGGTGTGCCTGGGCCTGGGCTTCTTCCTGATGGCCGAGCACGCCGGCCCGTTCTGAGCCGGTCTACTTCGGCAGGTGTTCGTCGGCGACGGCGAGTGCCGCGTCGAGGACGGCCAGCCCCTCGGCGGCCTCAGCGTCAGAGATGTTGCACGGCGGGCAGACGTGGATGCGATTGAAGTTGGCGAACGGCAGCAGCCCACCCGACTTGCACGCCGCGATGACGGCGTTCATCGCCGGACTCGACCCGCCGTAGGGGGCCAGCGGTTCGCGGGTCGCGCGGTCGGCGACCAGTTCGACAGCCCAGAACACGCCCAGACCGCGCACCTCACCGACGCACGGGTGCCGCGCGGCCAGATCCCGCAGACCCGGTCCCAGCACCGTCTCACCGATGCGCGCGGCGTTGGCCACCATGCCCTCGTGCTCCATCGCGTTGATGGTCGCCACCGCTGCCGCACAGGCCAGCGGATGACCGGAGTAGGTCAGCCCGCCGGGGTAGGCGCGCTCGGCGAAGCTGGCGTAGATGGCGTCGTTGATCGCCACCCCGCCCAGGGGCACGTAGCCCGACGTCACACCCTTGGCAAAGGTGATCAGGTCAGGCACGACGTCGAAATGGTCGATGGCGAACCACTTTCCGGTACGTCCGAAGCCGGCCATCACCTCGTCGGCGATGAACACGATGCCGTGGCGGTCGCAGATCTCCCGCACCCCGGCCATGTACCCGGGCGGGGGGACCATGATGCCCGCGGTTCCCGGCACCGACTCCAGGATGATCGCGGCGATCGTCGCCGGACCCTCGTGGGCGATGAGGCGCTCAAGGTAGTCCAGCGCCCGCTGCGATTCCTGCTCCTCGGTCTCGGAGTAGAACGACGAGCGGTACAGGAACGGTCCGTTGAAGTGGACGACTCCGGCGCTGCCGTAGTCGTTCGGGTAACGGCGGGGGTCACCGGTGAGGTTGATCGCGGTATCTGTACCGCCGTGATACGAGCGGTAGCGCGCAAGCACTTTGCGCCGGCCGGTATGCAGCCGGGCCATCCGGACGGCGTGCTCGACGGCGTCGGCGCCGGCGTTGGTGAAGAAGACATGGTTGAGGCCACCGGGGGTTCGCTGCGCGATCAGGCGGGCGGCTTCGGAGCGGGCGGCGTTGACGTGTTGCGGCGCGATGGTGCACAACTTCGCGGCCTGCTCGGTGATAGCGGCAACGACTTTCGGATGCTGGTGGCCGATATTGGTGAAGACCAGTTGTCCGGAGAAGTCCAGCAATCGGTTGCCGTCGCCATCCCAGATGTAGGAGCCCTGCGCGGCCACGACGGTCATCGGTGTGATCTGCGCCTGGGCCGACCACGAATGAAACACGTGCTGACGATCGAGTTCGTAGGCCCGCCGGCCTTCGGCGATGGCGGCGTCGATGTCCTGCCCGCTGGGCAGGGCGGTTTCGGTGGTCGTCATGGGGCTTGAGTTTACGTCGCTCCTTAAGTGATGCCGGGGCCACGCCGTCTGATCCGCGCTGCTTGAGCAACGGTTCCGCCACCAACGGGGTCCAACTGGGGAACCGTTGCATCACGGTTGGGCTAAAACGGCTGTTCAGCCGCATATACCGGGTGGCGGCGCGAGCACCGATGTTGTACAAGTGACGCTAGTGACTGTTGTGAACGGTTAGCGAAATCCGCTCCATTCGTCTCAGCAGGAGGGTGGTTGTCATGAAGCGTGTCTATGCCGTGCTCCTCGGCGTGGTGATGGGACTGGGATTGGTGACGCCGGCGGTTGCGTCGGCCGCACCGGTGGTCAGCCGCGATCAGGCGGTCAAGGTGGTGCTCGAACGGGGACTGGCCCAGGTGGGTGTGCCGTACTCATGGGCCGGCGGCGGTATCGACGGCCCGAGTCTGGGCACCGGTAAGGGTGCGGAGATCGTCGGTTTCGATTCCTCGGGCCTGATCCAGTACGTCTACGCCGGGGTCAACGCGAAACTGCCGCGCTCCTCGGGCGCGATGTACCAGGTGGGTCAGAAGGTCACTCCCGAGCAGGCGCTGCCTGCCGACCTGATCTTCTACGGCCCCGAGGGGACGACGACGGTGACGATGTTCATGGGCAACAACCAGATGCTCGAGGTCACCGACACC
>JAIOQK010000442.1 GCA_021413425.1 Mycobacterium sp. | reverse complement strand
GCACCAGTGCTTCGACGGTGTCGCGCTCGCCCTCGGCGATCTCCAGCAGGAGTTCGTCGTGGACCTGCAGCAGCATCCGTGACTTCAGTCCGGCCTCGCGCAGCGCGGCGTCCACCCCGTTCATCGCGACCTTGATGATGTCGGCGGCGCTGCCCTGGATCGGGGCGTGCAGCGCGGCGCGCTCGGCGGCCTCGCGCATCTGCCGGTTGGTGCTGTCCAATTCGGGAAGATAGCGCCGCCGGCCCAGCACGGTGGAGGTGAAACCGTCCTTGCGGGCCTGCTCGACGACACCCTCCAGGTAGTCCCGGACGCCACCGAACCGGGCGAAGTAGGAGTCCATCTGCTCCTTGGCCTCTTCGGTGGAGATCTTCAACTGGGCGGCCAGGCCGTAGGCGCTCAGTCCGTAGGCCAGTCCGTAGGACATAGCTTTGACCCGGCGGCGCAGTTCCGGAGTCACCTCGTCGATCGGCACGCCGAAGGCGCGGGAGCCGACAAACGAGTGCAGATCCTCGCCGGTGTTGAACGCCTCGATGAGGCCCTCGTCGCGGGACAGATGCGCCATGATGCGCATCTCGATCTGGCTGTAGTCGGCCGTCATCAACTCTGCGTAGCCAGCACCCACGATGAACGCGTCACGGATGCGCCGGCCCGCGTCGGTGCGGATCGGGATGTTCTGCAGGTTCGGCTCAGTCGACGACAGGCGGCCGGTGGCGGCGATTGTCTGGTTGAAGGTGGTGTGAATGCGGCCGTCGGGGGCAGTCGACTTGAGCAGTCCGTCAACGGTGACCTTCAGCCGCGTGGCATCGCGGTGCGCCAGCAGGTGCTCAAGGAACGGGTGCGAGGTCTTGTCGAACAGCGACTGCAGCGCGTCGGCGTCGGTGGTGTAGCCGGTCTTGGTCTTCTTGGTCTTCGGCATCTCCAACTCGTCGAACAACACCACCTGAAGCTGCTTGGGTGAGCCGAGGTTGATCTGCTTGCCGATCACCGAATACGCCGCCTCGGCGGCGTCGCGGATCATGTCGCCGAACTCGCTCTGCAGTTCCTCGAGTTTCGGCACATCCACCGCGATGCCGATGGTCTCCATACCTGCCAGCGATGCCTGTACGGGCAGTTCCATCTCAACCAGCAGCGACGAGGAGTCGATGGCGGCCAGTTCCACATCCAGCGCATCGGCCAGGTCGGCGACGGCCTGGGCCCGCAGGATCAGCGTCTGCACGGCTTGGTCGTCGACGCCCTCGGTATCGTCGAGCAGTGAAAGCTGTTGCTGCTCTGGACTTTCCGCCCGCAACTCGCGGCGCAGATACCGCAGTGACAGATCGTCGAGGGCGAAGCTGCGCTGACCCGGCCGCACCAGATAGGCGGCCAGCGCGGTGTCGGAGGTCACTCCGGCCAGCGCCCAGCCCCGCCCGGCCAGGTCGTGGATCGCCATCTTGGCCTCGTGCAACGCCTTCGGCTTCTCGGGATCGGACAGCCAGGCGCCCAGCGCCGCCTCGTCATCGGCGGTCATCGTCGCGGTGTCGATGTAGGCGCCCTCGCCATCGGCGGCGGCGATCGCGCACGCGGTGGCGTCCCCGTCGTACACCGCGTGCGTGCCCACCACCGCCAGCCCGCAACGCCGGCCATCGGCAGCGTGCGTGGACAGCCACGCCGCGACCGTGCCGGGTTCCAAAGCCCCGCCGCGCACGTCGAAACCTTCGTCGACTTCGGGTTCGACGGCGGCCAGGGTGTCGAACAACCGGTCACGCAGCACCCGGAACTCGAGATCGTCGAAGAGTTGATGGATCTTGTCGCGATCCCAGGGCAACAGACCCAGGGTGTCGGGGGTCTGGGGCAGCGGCACGTCGCGCACCAGTCGGGTGAGGTCGCTGTTGAGCAGCACGCTGGATAGGTTCTCCCGCAACGAATCGCCGACCTTGCCGCGAACGGTGTCGACGTTGTCCACCAGAGCCTGCAGCGAGCCGTACTCGACGATCCACTTCGCCGCGGTCTTCTCCCCCACGCCCGGGATTCCGGGCAGGTTGTCACTCGGGTCGCCGCGCAGCGCGGCGAAGTCCGGGTACTGCGCCGGGGTGAGCCCGTACTTCTCCGTCACCGCTTCAGGGGTAAATCGGGTCAGGGTGCTCACACCCTTGATCGGGTAGAGCACGGTGATGTTGTCGTTGACCAGTTGCAGCGCGTCCCGGTCGCCGGTGACCACGAGCACCCGGTAGCCCGACTCGTCGCCCTGGGTGGCCAGGGTGGCGATCAGGTCGTCGGCCTCGAAGCCCGCTTCGGCGAGCACCGTGATGCCCATGGCGTTGAGGACTTCCTTGGTGACGTCGATCTGGCCGCGGAACTCATCGGGGGTGGCGCTGCGGGTGGCCTTGTATTCCGGGAAGCGCTCGGAGCGGAAGGTCTGCCGGGAGACGTCGAACGCCGCGGCGAT
>JAIOQK010000271.1 GCA_021413425.1 Mycobacterium sp. | reverse complement strand
TCACCGTTACGCCCGACGATGCCGATGCGGTCGCCGTCGTTGACACCGAGGGTCACGGCGTCGAACACGACCTGCGTCGGATACTGCAGATGCAGCGCCTCGGCGCCGAGCAGGTGTGCCACTGGCGATAGCCTAGTGAGTTACAGGCCGGTGCTCGGCGAGACCTTGGGGCAGGGAGCCATGGTAGATCTCAATTTATCTGCATTAACCCGACCGCTGGAGCGGTTGGTGGCCACCGCGCAGAACGGGTACGAGGTGGCGCGCTGGGGCGGTCTGGAGACCGGGGCGGTGCCCTCACCCTTCCAGATCGTCGAGAGCACCCCGATGTACAAGCTGCGGCGGTATTTCCCGCCGGACAACCGCCCCGGCCGGCCGGCTGCCGGCCCGCCGGTGCTGATGGTGCATCCGATGATGATGTCGGCCAACATGTGGGACGTCACCAAGGAGGACGGCGCAGTCGGCATCCTGCATGCGGCCGGTCTGGACACCTGGGTCATCGACTACGGCTCGCCCGACGAGGTCGAGGGTGGCATGGACCGCACCCTCACCGACCACATCGTGGCGCTGAGCCAGGCCATCGACACCGTCAAGGATGCAACCGGTCACGACGTACATCTCGCCGGATACTCCCAGGGCGGCATGTTCGCCTACCAGACCACCGCCTTCCGGCGCTCCAAGGACGTCGCCAGCATCATCGCCTTCGGTTCCCCGGTGGACACCCTGGCCGGTCTGCCCGGCGGGCTACCGGCGAACATGGGTGTGGCGGTGGCGGATTTTCTGGCCGATCACGTCTTCAACCGGATCGACATCCCGAGTTGGTTGGCCCGCACCGGTTTTCAGCTGCTGGATCCGTTGAAGACGGCGAAATCCCGGGTGGAGTTCCTGTTCCAGCTGCATGACCGCGAAGCGCTGCTGCCGCGCGAGCAGCAACGCCGCTACCTCGACAGCGAGGGTTGGATCGCCTGTTCCGGTCCGGCCGTCTCCGAACTGCTCAAGCAGTTCGTCACCCACAACCGCATGATGACCGGTGGCTTCGCAATCCAGGGACAGCTCGTCACACTCAGTGACATCACCTGTCCGGTTCTGGCATTCGTCGGCGAGGTCGACGACATCGGGCAGCCGCCGTCGGTGCGCGGTATCAAGCGCGCCGCGCCCAAGGCCGAGGTTTACGAGACCATGCTCCGGGCGGGCCATTTCGGCCTCGTGGTGGGCTCCAAGGCCTCCACCGTCACCTGGCCCACTGTGGCTGACTGGGTGCTGTGGGTTTCGGGCCGCGAGGGCAAGCCGGGCAACATCGCGCCGATGCCGGACTCCGATGCCGGTGGCGGCGAGAGTGGTGTCGCGATGAGTTCGCGCGTCATGCACGGCGTCGCGGAGGCTTCCGAACTGGCGCTCTCGCTGGCCCGGGGCGCTGCCGACGCGGTGGTGGCCGCCAACCGGTCGATGCGCGTGCTCGCCGTTGAAACCGCCCGCACGCTGCCAAGACTGGTCCGTCTCGGCCAGATCAACGATCACACCCGAATCTCGTTGGGCCGCATCATCTCCGAGCAGGCTGAAGAGGCACCCGATGGCGAGTTCCTTCTGTTCGACGGCCGGGTGCACACCTACCGGGCGGTGAATCGCCGCATTGACAATGTGGTCCGCGGATTGATCGAGGTCGGCGTCCGGCAGGGCACCCGGGTGGGTGTGCTGATGGACACCCGGCCCAGCGCCATGGTGGCCATCGCCGCGCTGTCGCGGCTGGGTGCTGTGGCGGTGCTGATCCCACCCGACGCCGACATGAAACAGGCCGCCCGACTGGGCGGGGTCACCGACGTCATCACCGACCCGGCCAACCTCGCCGCTGCGCGGCGGCTCCCGGTGCAGGCCCTGGTCCTCGGCGGCGGGGAGAACCGCGACCTCGACATCCCCGATGACAGCACCATCATCGACATGGAGAAGATCGACCCCGACGCGGTCGAACTGCCCGGCTGGTACCGGCCGAACCCCGGCTACGCCCGCGACGTCGCCTTCGTGGTGTTCAACGCCGTCGGCGGGGGAGAGTTGGTTCCCAAGCAGATCACCAACTACCGATGGGCGCTGTCGGCCTTCGGCACCGCGTCGGCGGCCGCGCTGACCCGCGGTGACACCGTCTACTGCCTCACCCCCCTGCACCACCAATCCGGTCTGCTGGTGAGCCTCGGCGGCTCGGTGGTGGCGGGCTCGCGTATCGCACTGTCCCGCGGCCTGCGCCCGGACAGTTTCGTCGACGAGGTGCGCCAGTACGGCGTCACGGTGGTCACCTACACCTGGGGCATGTTGCGCGAGGTCCTCGACGACCCGGACTTCCAACTGACCGGCAACAACCCGATCCGGTTGTTCATGGGCTCGGGCATGCCCACCGGTCTGTGGCAGCGCATTCTGGATGTCTTCGAACCCGCCAGGATCGTGGAGTTCTTCGCTACCTCCGATGGGCAGGCGGTGCTGGCCAACGTCGCCGGGGTCCAGGTCGGCAGTGAGGGACGACCGCTGCCCGGTGGCGGCGAGGTGGAGTTGGGTGCCTACGACGCCGAGTCCGATCTCATCCTCGAGGGCGGCCGCGGCTTCGTCCGGGTGGCCGGCCGCGAGGAATTGGGTGTCCTGCTGGCCCGGCCGTGGGGACCGATCGACCCGACGGCGTCGATCAAACGCGGCGTGTTCGCCCCGGGCGATATCTGGATCTCCACCGAGTACGTGTTCTGGCGTGACGCTGACGGCGACTTCTGGCTGATGGGTAATCGCTCCGGGTTGATCCGCACCCCGCGCGGTGTGGTCTTCCCGGCACCCATCACCGACGCGGTTGGGGCCATCTCGGCCGTCGACCTCGCTGCCACCTACCCGTTGGACGTACCGGGCGGGACGCTGGCGGTCACGGCGATCAGCCTGCGGCCGGGAATGAGCGTCACCGTCGCCGACCTCAGCGAAGCAGTGGCGGGCATGCCCGTCGGCCTGCCGCCCGATGTGATTCACGTGGTGGGGGAGTTACCGGTCAGCGCCTCCTACCGGCCGACGGTATCGGCCCTCAAGGCCGCCGGTGTGCCCAAGGCCGGGCGTAACACCTGGTATCTGGACACCGATACGGGCAGGTACAGGAGGCTCACCGCCGCAGCCAGGTCCGCGCTGGTCGCCGAAGGCTAAGCTCGGGAGGGCACACCGCGTGGAGGAGGTCGAATGACGGGCACACGTCGCACCCGCGGTCTGCTGCGCGGCATCACCGGCGCGGTGGTTGCCATTGGTCTGGTCTTCGGTCCCGCCGCAACCGCATCGGCCGACGTTCTCGATGATCTGGCAGAGGAATACGCGGTCGGCTCCGGCGGCGGTCAACTGTCCAATCTGCTCAAGATGAGCCTGAAGCTGCGGGCCATGGGCTTCAAACCGTCCAAGTCCAACCTGGCCGAGATCGCCGAGGCCATGGACTACCGGCC
>JAIOQK010000067.1 GCA_021413425.1 Mycobacterium sp. | reverse complement strand
GCCGAATGCCCAGGGGTTTCCGAAGTTGAAGTAGATGTCGCCGTCGGCCCTCGAACCGTTCGGGTCGATTCCGGTGAGGATCTTCTCCTGGACCACGGTGGGGAAGAAGCCGGATCCGGTGCCAAACAGATCGCTGCCGGCCGAGGCCAGCGTGCCTTCAGACGGAGAGTTGTCCGCGGTGATGTCGAAGGCGAGCATGGTCGGTGTGGTGACCACGAAGTACGCGGCGAGGCGCTCCGCGGAGGCCTCCAGCGCATCACGCGCCTCGGCCGTCCAGTACTGCGAACCGTCGCCATAGGCGAAGGAGAACGTCAGCATGGCCGCCACGGCGTTCTGCGCGACCTGGGTGTAGGCCTCGGTGCTGGCCGGCCGGTACGGGTCGAGCAGGGTGATGTGGAATCCGGCGTCGGTCACCGCGACGTTGAAGCTGTCACGTCCGGTGAAGCCCGGCCCGGGTGTGTACAGGAAGTTGCCGTCGGCGCTGATGGTGACCGCCCCGTTGCGCGGGTTGTCGATCACCTCGAAGGTCAGCGGATCGCCCTCGGGGTCCTCCGCGTTTAATGTGCCGGTGATGGGTCCGCTTGTCTGTCCGGTGGTCTGCATCGGGTTGACCGTTGGCGCCTGGTTGAAGAAGGTGCGCCGGATCAGCAGCGCGATGCCTTCGAACAGGGATCCGATCGGGCCGAACAGCGTGGAGAAGATATCGCCGGTGGCCGCGGCACTGACCGTCGGCAGGCTCGCCACCGCGAGGGCCCGGGCGGGTGACACCGTGCTGGCTACCGGAGGGTCCGTGACCGCCGCGGTGGACACCAGATCCGCTTCGGTGACCGGCGGCACCGCAGCGGTGCGAGCTTGCGCCGGGCCGATTTCGTCCGAGTGCGCTGTGTTGCCGGCCCGATCGCGGTGCACCGCCCGCGGTGCACGGGCGGTGCGTGCGGCTTGCGGCTGGGTCGACCGGCGGCTGCTGTCTTCGGTCGCCTGGGGACGGCTGGTCGTCTGCGCGGCCCCGGGAACAACGGTTGGCTGCACGGCCTCGGCTGCCGCCGCGGGTGCCTGCGACTCGTGTCTGCCCGTCGCCCCGCCCGCTCGTGTCGCACCGGCCTTGGCCGCCTGGTTTCCGGTGCGGCCGGAGCCCGCGCCCGGGCTTGCCGGGTTTGCGGAGACCGCGCCGGATTCGCCGCCGTCGGCGGTGGCCGTCCCGATGGCCTGCGGACCGGCCAGGGACAGCCCGACGGCGAATACCGCCGCTCCTACGCGGGTTGTTTTCCCTACTAGAGACAATTCCGGACCATTTCACCAGGTGCGATTACGGAGGAACCAACGCTACAGGGAAAACGTTCGGATACTAAGCCGGCGGAACCGGATTGAGACCTGCCGGCAACCTGTAGAAGCAGCGTAACGTGGCTGAAATCGCGCCGCCAGCAGCGACGTGCACGATCTCTGCCGGGGTGAACCCGGTCGCGATTTGGGCATTGCTGATCGGCATAGCGCCCAACGTGCCCGGTTTCCTGCGTAGCGTGCGGTTCCTGGGCGGCGGCCCTGACGGATGGGACGCCATCTACCCCTGCGCCTGGTTCACCGGGTTCATCGTGGCGGCGGTGCTGTACCGAAGAGGAACGCGCGGCCCCAGATTCGGAGGGAGGACGTCGTGACGACCGATTACAACCCGATCGCCGAGCAGTACCAGCGATCCAAGCAGCAGCCGTGGCGAAGTTTCATCGAGTGCTTCACCCTGATGGACCTCATCGGTGATCCCACCGGACGCAGCGTTCTGGACCTGGCCTGCGGCGAGGGGTTCTACACCCGACTGCTGCGGCACCGAGGTGCGGCGCGGGT
Organism: Mycobacterium sp.; assembly: GCA_021413425.1. Classification (GTDB taxonomy): domain Bacteria; phylum Actinomycetota; class Actinomycetes; order Mycobacteriales; family Mycobacteriaceae; genus Mycobacterium. The sequence goes on along the minus strand of JAIOQK010000067.1, from coordinate 3,782 downwards.
ACGGGGACTGGACCTGTCGGAGGGCATGATCGCCCTGGCCGAAGCACAGGAAAAGCGTCAGCCCCTGGGCGTCACCTACGCGGTGGCCGATGCCCGGGAGTTGTCCGGCGACGATCCCGTGGACCTGGCGGTCGCCGCCTATCTGCTCAACTACGCCCGGACCCCGGAGGAACTGCAGGCGATGTGCGACGGGATCGCCCGCTCACTCACACCGGGGGGCCGGTTCGTCACGGTCAACACCAACCCCGCCGTCGACCTCACCGCCGCCCCGTCCTACCGCGCATACGGATTCGAGACCACCGCCGTCGGGCAGTGGCAGGAGGGCACACCGATCCAGTGGACCTTCCATCTCGCGGACGGCCCTTTCTCGATCGAGAACTACCACCTTGGCGTGGCCGCTCACGAGGAAGCCTTTGAGCGGGCCGGCTTCTCGGAGGTGCGCTGGCACGCCCCGGCGCTATCCCCCGAGGCGCTCGAGGACTACGACAGGGACTACTGGTCGACGTTCATGGATGTCCCACCGGTGGCGTTCATCGAGTGCGTCCGGTAGGCGGGCGGTGACCATGAGTCCGGAGTCCACCCCGGTGGCGATTCTGGTCAACGGGCCCAGTTCCTCGGGGAAGTCGACGCTGTGCCGGGCGCTGCAGGAGCGGCTGTCGGTCCTGGCTGACGGCGATCCGACGGCGATCTTCGCCCGGGTGGCCTTCGACGACATCGTCGCCCTGATCCCCGACACGCTTTATCCGATCAGTTTCGTCGCGTTGAACGGCGGCGACCTCGGGCGTCTGGTCTCCCGGCAGCCGCACGACGGCCGCGCCGCATGGGAATACCTCGATGAGAGCCAATCGTCCGGGGAGCAGGACGCCGCCCCCCGGGTCCGGCTGGTTATGAGTCCCCACACCCGGGGCCTGTTGACCGGTATTCACCGGGGCTGGGGCGAGCACCTGCGGCTGGGTACCAATCTGATCATCGATCACTTCCTCCAGGACGCAGCGTGGAGCCAGGAGGTCCTGGGGGTACTGGGCGACGCCGGCGCCCGGACCCTGCTGGTCGGAGTGTTCTGCTCGGTGCCGGAGTTGGAGCGGCGCGAAGCCTCCCGGGCCGACGGCCGGGTTGAAGGCCGACCCGCGGGGCTGGCGCGGCGCAGCAGCGAACTGTGCCATGGGCACGGCCTGGACTACGACGTCCGCGTCCGGACCGATCAGCACAGCACCGCCGAGTCGGTGGATGCGATCATCGCCGCACTGCACGCCGCGACCCTGCTGGGCCGGAAATGTTGAAGGGTGGCGGACGGCAGAGGGAACTGCTATGCGGTATCGCACACGAATTCATCGCAGCTACAGCGGCTAGCCCTGCTCAGGGTGGAGCCGATGACGGGAATCGAACCCGCGTATTCAGCTTGGGAAGCTGATGTTCTGCCATTGAACTACATCGGCACGATCTGCAGCGCAAGGATAGCAACTCGGCCTGCACCGATGCGGGGGTTATACGCTCTGACCCGTGCTGCTTTCCGATCGTGACATTCGCGGCGAAATCGCTGCGGGCAGGCTGGGAATCGACCCCTTCGACGACACCCTGGTGCAACCGTCGAGCGTCGACGTGCGCCTTGACAATCTGTTCCGGGTGTTCAACAACACCCGTTACACCCACATCGACCCCGCTCAGCAGCAGGATGAGCTCACCAGCCTGGTTCAGGCCGCCGAGGATGAACCCTTCGTCCTGCACCCCGGCGAATTCGTGCTGGGGTCCACGCTGGAGTGCTGCACACTGCCCGACGATCTGGCCGGTCGACTGGAAGGCAAATCGTCGCTGGGCCGGCTCGGCCTGCTGACACACTCCACCGCCGGTTTCATCGATCCGGGGTTCTCCGGGCACATCACCCTGGAGTTGTCCAACGTCGCCAACCTGCCGATCACGCTGTGGCCGGGGATGAAGATCGGTCAATTGTGCCTGCTGCGGCTGACCAGCCCCGCGGAGAACCCCTACGGCAGCGCCGCAGTGGGCTCGAAGTACCAGGGCCAGCGCGGCCCCACCCCCTCGCGCTCCTACGTGAACTTCATCAAGTCCACCTGAACCGCCCACGGCTGTAACGCCGGTGGCGCCCGCCGCGATGAACCGGGTACACGGTGGTTCATCGGATGGAGGCGGGCGTGCAGATCGTGCTCGGAGTGTCGATGACGCCCGCGGCAGTGCGAATGGTGTTGGTGGAGGGCGATAACGGCGACGGCGCCACCGTCGACACGCGCGTGTTCCGCGGTTCCGATGATGTGATTGCGCGGGTTCTCGCGGCCACCGAGGGCACCCGGGACAGCGCCGCCGAGAGTGGCCACCACCTGATGGCCACCGGTGTGGCCTGGACCGACCACTCCCAGGCGGCCCGACTCCGTGACGGTCTGCGCGCCAACGGAATCGACGACGTCGTCATGGTCTCGGAGTTACATGCCGCCGGGGCCCTGGCCCAGGTAATCGGCGCCGCCACCGGCGCGCAGCGCACAGCACTGCTGTTTCTTGAGCGGGACATCGCCACCCTGGCGGTGGTGCGTACCAACGACGGTGCTGTGGTGGGAGTGCGCAGCCACAGCCTGCACACCACCGACGCCATCGCCGAGTTGCAGGCCATGGTCGCCGCCTTCGAGGGTACTGATGAACCGCCGGAGGCGGTGTTCGTGGTGGGCTCCGGCGTCGACGTCGCCGCAGTGGCGGCGCAGGTCTCCGAACGCACCGCCCTGCCGGTACACGCACCCGACGACGCCGAATTCGCACTTGCCCGCGGTGCCGCTCTGGCTGCCGCCGGCGCCCCCCGCTACGAGGCGGCCACGGTCGGCATCGCACCGGCCGATGATCTGACCGCCGCCGGCATCACCCAACTCCGATACCTGGAGGCGCTGGGCTATAGCGCCGTGCTGGATGACGAGCGCGATGACGACCCGGCTCCCGCCTGGGATGCAGAGGACCAGACGCCGTTCCTACTGGTCGGCAGTGCCCTGGTGTCCGTCTTCGTGATTGGGCTTGTCTCCCTGGCGATTTCGGTGGTGGTGAGCATCCGGCCGGCCGTCGAGCAGCGTCCCGACACCGGCGACGGTGCCTCGTCGGCTCCGGCGCTGAGGGCACCTTCGTCGGCGCCGGAGACTATCGAGGCTCCGGTACCGGTCGTCCAGCAGGCCCCCCGCCCCGTAGTTGCGCCGCGACCCGAGGCGCCAGCCGTATCGCGGCCCAGTGCACCGGCGCTCGCCGTCGCTCCACCGGCTCCCGCCGCACCCCCCGCCGCGCCACCTCCAGTCGCGATACCCGCGGTACCCGCAGCGCCTCCGCCGGTGATCCCCGCTCAGGCAGCGGTGCCGGTGCCGGTGATGCCGCCGGTCATCCTGGCCCCCGCGCTGCCCGCTCTGCTCCCGCAGCTCTTCCAACCCCCGGTGCGCAACGCACCGCCGCCCCGATATCCATCCACCGTGCCGACCTATCCCACTGATTCGCCGCCCACGTATTCGCCGCAATCAGTCACTCCGACGACGCCCGCACCCTCGTTGGAGACGTACACGCCGACCCCGAGTCAGACCCCGAGTCAGACCCCGAGCCAGACCCCGAGCCAGACGCCGAGTCAGACCCCGAATCAGACCACGAGCCAGACCCCGAGTCAGGACTCGAACGATGCCGGTGAACCAAGCACGTCGATCACCCTGACGACCCCCGTGTGGCCGGACTTCAGCGGCTGAGGAGCCTCGGCGTACATTCCCCAGATGGACTTCGCAGCACTGCTGGTGGCCGAGAACGTCGCTCTGGCA
>JAIOQK010000270.1 GCA_021413425.1 Mycobacterium sp. | reverse complement strand
CATCCACGCAGGTACCGGTTCACGCCGTCAGGCGACCCGGCGACCAGACAAGCAGAGGACAGGTATGAAAACCGGCATTCACCCCGCCTACGTTGAGACCACCGTGGTCTGCGGCTGCGGCAACAACTTCACGACGCGCAGCACCAAGGAGAGCGGTCACATCACCGTCGAGGTCTGCTCGCAGTGCCACCCCTTCTACACCGGCAAGCAGAAGATCCTCGACAGTGGCGGCCGCGTCGCACGCTTCGAGAAGCGCTACGGCAAGCGCCCCGGGTCCAAGCAGACCACCGTCGAGGCCCCCGAGGCCGGCGACGCAGCCACTGAAGCAGCTTCAGAGGCCGCCGACAAATAGCTGTCTCACCGACGCCCGTCTGTCGCACTCTCGCGAGAGGCCGGGCGTCGGTTTGCGTGTACGGCGAGAGGACGGACGATGACGCAGAGCGCTCCCGCTGATGCGATCGAGGCCGTGCTGACCGAGCATGCCGATCTGGAACGCCAGCTGTCCGATCCGGAATTGCACGGCGATGCGGTCAATGCCCGGCGGGTCGGCAAACGGTTCGCCCAACTGGCGCCGATCGCGGCCACCTACCGCAAGCTGGAGACCGCCCGGGGAGATCTGGGTGCCGCGCGCGAGCTGGCAGCCGACGACGCCTCGTTCGCCGATGAGGTCACCGCACTGGAGGCTCGCGTCGCCGAACTCGACGACCAGCTCACTGACATGCTGGCACCGCGGGATCCGCATGACCCCGACGACATCGTGCTCGAGGTGAAGTCCGGTGAGGGCGGTGAGGAGTCCGCGCTGTTCGCCGCCGACCTCGCCCGGATGTACATCCGCTACGCCGAGCGCCAGGGCTGGACCGTCACGGTCTTGGATGAGACCTTCTCCGATCTCGGCGGCTATAAAGAAGCCACCATCTCCATCGCCAGTAGGGGCGACTCGGCTGACGGTGTGTGGTCGCGGCTGAAGTGGGAGGGTGGCGTGCACCGGGTCCAGCGGGTGCCGGTCACCGAGTCGCAGGGCAGGGTTCACACCTCGGCGGCCGGCGTGCTGGTCTATCCCGAGCCCGACGAGGTCGAGGCGGTTCAGGTCGACGAGTCCGACCTTCGCATCGACGTCTACCGATCGTCCGGCAAGGGCGGGCAGGGCGTGAACACCACCGACTCCGCGGTGCGCATCACCCACCTGCCGACCGGCATCGTGGTCACCTGCCAGAATGAGCGCTCGCAGTTGCAGAACAAGGCCCGCGCCATGCAGGTGCTGGCGGCCCGTTTGCAGGTGCTGGCCGAGGAGCAGGCCTCCGCCGACGCATCCGCGGACCGCGCCAGCCAGATTCGCACCGTCGACCGCTCCGAGCGGATCCGGACCTACAACTTCCCGGAGAACCGGATCGCCGACCACCGGATCAACTTCAAGGCGCATAACCTCGACCAGGTGCTCGACGGGGACCTCGACCCACTGCTCGACGCTTTGGCCGCCGCCGACAAGCAATCCCGGTTGCAGCAGGCATGACCGAGTCGACCGGAGTTCGCATGCGTGAGGCGATCGCCACCGCCACCGCAACGCTGGCCGGTGCCGGTATCGACTCGGCGAGAACCGATGCGGAGTTGCTCGCCGCGCACGTCGCCGGAATCTCGCGGGGCCGACTGGCGGTGGCCGATGATTTCGGCGACGGCTTCCTCGAGCACTACACCCGGGCTGTCGCGATCCGCGCCGGCCGCGTTCCGTTGCAGCACATCACCGGTACGGCCGCGTTCGGCCCGATCGAACTCGAGGTCGGGCCCGGAGTCTTCATCCCTCGCCCGGAAACCGAGGCGCTGCTGGAATGGGCGGCGGCCCAGGACCTTCCGCAGCCACCCGTCATCGTCGATCTGTGCACTGGATCCGGTGCGCTGGCCATCGCGCTGGCGGTGTGCCATCCCCGGGCCCGGGTGATCGCGATCGACGACGCCCCCGATGCTCTGCGATACGCCCGCCGCAACGCTGCGGCCACCCCGGCCGTGCAGGTGCAGGAGTGCGACGTCACCGCCGCCGGCCTGCTGCCCGAACTGGACGGAACCGTGGACCTGGTGGTGTCCAACCCGCCGTACATACCGATTGGGTCGGAGCTGGAACCTGAAGTTGCGTTGCATGATCCACGCCATGCACTGTTCGCGGGAACCGACGGGATGGCGGTGATCAGGCCGATCGCAGACCTCGCGGCCCGCTGGCTCAAAGACGGCGGGCGGCTGGCGATCGAACACGACGACACCACGTCGGAGACGACCATTGCGACGATCACCGCCACCGGTGTTTTCGATGATGTGATCGCGCACCGCGATCTCACCGGACGGCCGCGTTTCGTGACGGCTCGCAGAGCACAGCGGAGGTAACCGCAAGTGACCCAATTCCTTGACTGCCGTTCCCCGGACAATCGCGGCCAGGCGATCGACGCGGCGACCGCGGCCGTGAAGAGCGGCCGGCTGGTCGTCATGCCCACCGACACCGTGTACGGCATCGGCGCCGATGCCTTCGACAGCCAGGCGGTGGCCGCCCTGCTCGCGGCAAAGGGCCGCGGTCGCGATATGCCGGTCGGGGTACTGGTCGGGTCCTGGCACACGATCGACGGCCTGGTGTACTCCGTCTCGGAGAGTGCCCGCGAACTCGTCCGGGCGTTCTGGCCGGGAGCGCTGAGCCTGGTGGTGCAGCAGGCGCCGTCGCTGCAGTGGGATCTCGGTGACGCCCGCGGCACGGTGATGCTGCGGATGCCGTTGCAGCCGGTGGCGATCGAACTGCTTCGCCAGACCGGCCCGATGGCCGTCTCGAGCGCCAACGTCTCGGGGCAACCGCCGGCCACCACCGCGCAGGAGGCCCAGCGCCAACTCGGCGATCTCGTCGACGTCTATCTCGACGGCGGCACCGCCGAGCAGCAGGCCGCTTCCACGATCCTCGATCTCACCGGGCCGCAGCCGCGCATCCTGCGCGACGGGCCGGTCAGCGCGGCGGCGATCGCCGCCGTTCTCGGAGTCGACAGTGCCTCGTTGACCGCCTGAGGGCCTCGGCGGTGAAGTACCGTTGAAGTCAATGGTCACGCTGTTGGCGCTCTCCGAGAGGGGTGCGGGGGTCCCGCTGCGGGAGCTGGCTCTCGTGGGACTCACCGCCGCCATCGTCACCTACTTCGCCACCGGCGGTGTCCGCGTGCTGGCCCGCCGTCTCGGCGCGGTGGCCTATCCGCGCGAGCGCGACGTCCACCGCCTGCCCACACCGCGGATGGGCGGGCTGGCCATGTACCTCGGGGTGGCCAGCGCGGTTTTCCTCGCCTCCCAGTTGCCGGCCCTCAACCGCGGATTCGTCTACTCCTCCGGCATGCCGGCGGTGGTGATCGCCGGCGGACTGATCATGGGCATCGGTCTGATCGACGACCGGTGGGGTCTGGACGCGCTGACGAAGTTCGCCGGCCAGATCACCGCGGCCAGTGTGCTGGTCACCATGGGTGTGGCCTGGAGTGTGCTCTACATCCCGTTCGGCGGGATCGGCACCATCGTGCTCGACCAGGCCACCTCGATTCTGCTCACCCTGGCTCTGACCGTCGCGGTGGTCAACGCGATGAACTTCGTCGACGGACTCGACGGCCTGGCCGCCGGACTGGGCCTGATCACCGCGATGGCGATCTGCATCTTCTCGGTCGGGCTGCTCCGCGACCACGGCGGTGACGTGCTGTTCTACCCGCCGGCGGTGATCTCAGTGGTGCTCGCGGGCGCCTGTCTGGGGTTCCTGCCGCACAACTTCCACCCGGCCCGCATCTTCATGGGCGACTCCGGCTCCATGCTGGTCGGTCTCATGCTGGCCGCCGCGTCGACGACGGCGGCCGGCCCGATTTCGCAGAGTGCATACGGCGCCCGCGACGTCTTCGCGCTGCTCTCGCCATTCCTTCTGGTGGTCGCGGTGATGTTCGTACCGGCCCTGGACATGCTGTTGGCGATCGTGCGGCGCACCCGGGCGGGCCGTAGCCCGTTCAGCCCGGACAAGATGCACCTGCACCACCGGTTGCTGCAGATCGGCCACTCGCACCGCCGGGCCGTGCTGCTGATCTATCTATGGGTGGGGCTGGTCGCACTCGGGGCGGCGAGCACCATCTTCTTCGATCCGCGATACACCGGCGCGGTGATGCTCGCCGCGATCGTCGTCGCCATCGTCGTCACCGTCATCCCGTTGATCCGGGGCGGGACGAACGGTGCCGCCGCCGACGGCGAGATCTCCGGCGACGCCGATCTGACGCTTGTTGCCGACAGCGTTCACGGCCGCTCCTACGACGGTAAGTAGTAGGCCGATTTTGGCCGGTTCACCTTGTGGTACCGTGCTGGCGAGTCCCTGGAGACGATCCGATTTGGGGCCCGTTTAAGCCAACGCGATTGTGGGTGAACGTGTGACGACGCCAGCGCCGGATGCGCCGTTGGTGTTCCCTTCCGTCGCGTTTCGCCCGGTTCTTTTGCTGGGTGCCTGCGCCGTCCTCACCGCCGCCGCGATCGGGCTGTCCGCCTGGGTCGGCCACCCGCTGTTCGGTGTCTTTTTCGGCATTGGATTGCTGCTCGGATTCCTCAACGCCGTGCTGGTGCAGCGGTCGGTGGCCTCGATCACCGCTGAGGAGAACCCGATCAAACGCAAGATGGCGGTCAACTCCGCCACCCGTTTGCTGGTGATCACCACCGTCGGACTGGCGATCGCATTCGTCTTCCGGCCGCTGGGTCTTGGCGTCGTGTTCGGCCTGGCGGTGTTCCAGATCGTGCTCGTGCTGGGTACGGCGCTTCCGGTGTGGAAGAAGATCCGCACCGGCGAACCCGGTGACCCCGGTGAACCCGACGAATCTTCTTATTCCAATCCGGCCTCAGCCACCGACAACATGCTCAAGGATTGACCATCATGACCGAACGGATCCTCGCCGAGGGCGCGATCGAGGTCGGCCACCACACCACGGCCACGTGGTTAGGCATGACCGTCAACACCGACACCATCTATGCCACCGCGGTGGCAGCCGTGATCACCCTGGGACTGGCCTTCTTCCTGCGTGCCAAGGTCACCTCGACGGGGGTCCCCAGCGGCGTCCAGTTGTTCTGGGAGGCCATCACCACCCAGATGCGCGGCCAGATCGAGGGTGCGATCGGCATGAAGATCGCCCCGTTCGTGTTGCCGCTGGCGGTCGCACTGTTCGTCTTCATTCTGGTCTCCAACTGGATCGCGGTGCTGCCGGTGCAGTACGGCACCGCCGACGGCGGCACCCACGAGCTGCTCAAACCGCCGGCCTCGGACATCAACTTCGTGCTGGCGCTGGCCCTGTTCGTGTTCCTTTGCTATCACGCGGCTGGTATCTGGCGTCGCGGCATCATCGGCCACCCGGTCAAGCTGCTCAAGGGCCACGTCGCCTTCCTGGCGCCGATCAACCTGGTCGAGGAGATTGCCAAGCCGATCTCGCTGTCGCTGCGACTCTTCGGCAACATCTTCGCCGGCGGCATCATGGTGGCCCTGATCGCGCTGTTCCCGCCGTACATCATGTGGGCGCCCAACGCGATCTGGAAGACGTTCGACCTGTTCGTCGGACTCATCCAGGCGTTCATCTTCTCGCTGCTGACCATCCTGTACTTCAGCCAGTCGATGGAACTGGACGAGGAGCACCACTAGAGACCTTCGCGTCAACCGCGCGAGAAACCCGAACCACCCCACAGCCCTGGTAGCAGACCTACCAGCAACCAAGGAGGAATAAGGAATGGCAGACCCACAAATCGTTGCCGGCGCCCTGATCGGCGGCGGGCTCATCCTGGGCGGCGGCGCGATCGGCGCGGGAATCGGCGACGGTATCGCCGGTAATGCCCTGATCTCCGGCATCGCCCGCCAGCCCGAGGCGCAGGGACGGCTGTTCACCCCGTTCTTCATCACCGTCGGTCTCGTCGAGGCCGCGTACTTCATCAACCTGGCGTTCATGGCGCTGTTCGTGTTCGCCACGCCCGGCGCCTCCTAAGCGGCCATGGGGGACGTAAGCGTCACCGTGTTGGCGGCTGAGGAGGGCGGCGGTACCCAGAACTTCCTCATCCCCAACGGCACCTTCTTCTTCGTGCTGGCCATCTTCTTGATCGTGCTCGGCGTGATCGGCAAGTTCGTCGTACCGCCGATCCAGAAGGTGTTGGGTGAGCGCGAGCGGATGGTGGCCAAGACCGCCGAGGACAACCGCACGGCCACCGAACAGGAGGCCGCGGCCGACGCCGACTACCGGTCTGAACTGGCGGCCGGGCGCTCAGAGGCGGCGGCCATCCGTGACGAGGCGCGCGCCCAGGGCCGCGAGGTGATCGAGGCCAAGCGGGCGCAGGCCGGCGAAGAGGTCGCCGGCACCGTGGCGCAGGCCAATGAAGAACTCAAACTGTCCAGCGACGCCATCTCCGCTGACCTTCGGGCCTCGGTGGAGACGCTGTCGGCGACACTGGCCAGCCGGGTACTCGGAGTGGACGTGTCCAGCGCGTCGGTGACGACGGGACGGTAGGCGAGGCAATGTCAACCTTTATCGGTCAGCTGGTCGGCTTCGCGGTGATCGTCTTGATCATCACGAAGTACGTCGTGCCGCCGGTGCGCAAGCTGATGGCCGACCAGCAGGAGGCGGTACGCACCCAACTGGCGGAGAGTGCAGCGTCCGCCCAGCGACTGGCCGCCGCCGATTCCCACCACACCCAGCGGGTGCAGGAGGGTCGCACCGATGCGCGGCACGTCGTCGACGAGGCGCGGTCGGATTCGGTGCGTATCACCGAGCAGCTGGCTGCCCAGGCCGACGTGGAAGCCGAACGGATCAAAGTTCAAGGAGTTCAGCAGGTATCGCTGCTGCGCTCGCAGCTGATCAGGCAGCTTCGGGGCGACCTCGGCAGCGAGTCGGTGCGCCGGGCCGGCGAACTGGTCCGCGCGCACGTAGCCGATCCGCAGGCACGCTCGGCCACCGTCGACCGTTTCCTCGACGAGTTGGAGGCGATGGCTCCGGCAGCCTTCGCCCCCGAGGTCGGATCCTCGGGAATGCGTTCGGCCAGCCGCGATGCGCAGACCGCGCTCGTCGAGCGGTTCACCTCGATGGCCGCCTCGCTGTCGACCGACGAACTCTCCACCCTGGCCGACGAGTTGACCGCGGTGGACAAACTGCTGCTGCGCGAACCGATCCTGGCCCGCCATCTGGCAGAGGCGACCGGTGAGACCGCGGCCAAGAAACAGATGCTGCAGAAGCTGCTCGGTACCCGGGTTGGCGCCAACGCCCTCGAGGTGCTCAACACCGCGGTCTCGGTGCGGTGGTCGAAGACCTCAGACCTCGTCGCCGCCATCGAGCACGTCGCCCGATTGGCGCTGCTGACTCGGGCTGACCGGGAGAACCAGGCCGAGGAGGTGGCCGAGCAGTTGTTCCGGTTCGGACGCATCCTCGATTCGCAGCCGCGGCTGGCCTCACTGCTCGGTGATTACGCCCAGTCGGGTGAGCAGCGGGTGGCACTGCTGCGCAGCGTGCTGGGCCAGGCCACCGGCACCAACGCCACCGCGGGCGCCCTGCTGGCGCAGACCGTCGAGTTGCTGCGCGGTGAGCGTGCCGAC
>JAIOQK010000260.1 GCA_021413425.1 Mycobacterium sp. | reverse complement strand
CACTGAAGCACCGCCGGTACTGTTGGGGCACAGCCCGTTTCAGATCGCGGTGACACTGCTGCTGCCTGCCGCGGTAGCTGCGCTGGTGTACTCTCTGATGGCGGTGGCGACCGCGCGTGACGACCTCGGGGGCTGGCCGCCGGATGACCACCGCCATGCGCGGCCACCGATTCCGCTCGCGCTGCCCTCCTAGAGGGGACGCAGCGGAACCCGGCCGCCGGTCACTACGCGCGCGACGATGCCGCCGAGGCGCCACATGCCGGCGTAGGTAATGGGGTTGAACAGGGTGGGCCACTGGGTGCGGACGATGTGGGCATCCAATGGGCGTCCGGCGAAGCGGTCGGTCAGCCAGCGCAGAGTCATCGGCGCCGACATCGGGTGCAGCAGCATGTGTTCGCTGAACAGGTCTCGGTGGTAGGTGACCCGTGCGCCACCATCGGTGTAGCGGCGGGTCAACTCGTCGATGTCATCGACGTTGATCACCGAGTCGTGGACGGCCTGCACTATCAGCACCGGCGGGGTGGGCACGGTTCCGCCGAGTCTGATCGCGTCGAACACCTCCCGCACCGCCGGCATGGCCAACACCTGCTCCAGCGGAAGGTGCACCATGTCGTCCATATCGGTGCGGTAGAACCGGACGATGGCCGCCAGTGTGGTCATCCGCGCCAGGCTCTGCAGCATGTCGCGTCCTTCTTCGGTGGCGTGCTCCTCGACGACCTGGTTGAGGCCGGGAAATGTTCTGGCCAGAGCTGAGATCACCAGGGCCGGTAGTCCCGCCCAGTGCGACCCGTTGAGCCGCAGAAAGGTGTTGCCGAGGTCGCCGACCGGGGAGCCGAGCACCGCCCCGACCAGATTCAGTTCGGGGGCGTAGTCGGCGTGCACTTCTGCGGCCCAGGCGCTGGCGAGCCCGCCGCCGGAGTAGCCCCAAACACCAACCTTGCTATCGGCGCACAGGCCGAACTGCTCGAAGCTCAGCGTCGCGCGAAGACCGTCGAGCACCCGATAGCCGGGCTCGTGCGGTGCGCCCCAGTTGCCGTCCGGCCCCTCGTGGTCGGGGACCGAGACCACCCACCCCTCGGCCAGAGCCGCGGCCACCAGCAGGTACTCGAACTGGGCCAGCGAGCCGACCGCCTTGGCGCCGCGGCGCAGGGCGTAGGAGGGGAAGCAGCGTGACGTCACGGCGTCGATCGCGCACTGGTACGACACGACGTGGCGGACCTGCTGGGGGGCATGCCCGGCCGGAATCAGCACGGTGGTGGCGGTGGCGTGGGCCTGCCCGTTGAGGTCGGTGGTGCGGTAGAGCAACTGGGTGGCTCTGACCCGCTGGGGGATCAGGCCCAGGAAGCCTAATTCGACGTCGCGGGAGCGCAACACCGTGCCGGCGGCCGCGTGCTGGAATCCGTCCGGCGGAAGGTAGAACGGGTCCTTGGACGGCACTACGGGGCGCTCGCCGGACCGAAGGTCCTGGTGCGGGGCGCGGCCGATCCACTCGGGACGGACGGCCCCGCTCATTGGTGTCATTGCGTACTCCATTAAAGCCTAAGAAGGGTCTAAGAATCCACTCGACGTGCCGGGGGGTCGCAGCGCGGCGAACTCGTCGGTCACCCGGTAGCGGGACTCGGTGAACCGGTAGAGCTTGGCCGGCCGGCCGCCGCTGCGACCGGGGTGGGCGGTGGTCCCGGTCGGGGTGATGACGCCGCGGCGGGCGAGCACGCGCTGCAGATTGGTGGCGTCCACCGGGTAGCCCAGCGCTGCACCGTAGATGTCACGCAGCGTGGACAGCGCGAATTCTGCTGGAGCCAGGGCGAATCCGATATTGGTATAGGACAGTTTCGCCACCAGCCGGGCGTGGGCGTACTCCACCATCGGTGCGTGATCGAAGGCCATTGGCGGCAGCCGGCTCACCGGATGCCACCGGGTGTCGGCCGGTAGCTCCGGGGTCGCCGGGGAGGGCACCAGCCCCAGGAACGTCGAGGCGATGACGCGCGCACCCGGCACCCGGGCAGGCTCGGCGAATACAGCGAGTTGCTCCAGGTGAGCCACCTCTCGCAGGTCGACCTTCTCGGCCAGCTGCCGGCGCACCGAAGCGGTGAGGTCCTCGTCGTGGCCGAGCCGGCCGCCGGGCAGGGACCATTTGCCCCGCTGCGGCGCCAGTGCCCGTTGCCAGAGCAGCACGTTTAGGCTCGGTTTGCCCGCTTCGCCCGGCCCTACCTGGAATACAACGGCCAGAACCTCGTGTTGAGTGCTAGTATTGGGCATGTTTTCGATTATAAGTCGAAAACCTGGGATTTCCGACAGGAGGCGGCGATGACCGTCGCAGATCGCACCGACCTGGCCCATGGCCTGGCGGCCGGGATCACCGACGGCCCGGGCGGATACACCGGCGTCGAGGGTGACGCCCGGTGGGCCGCCGAGGTCCGGCGGCTGGCCGCACTGCGCGGGGCCACGATCCTGGCGCACAACTACCAGATCCCCGCCATCCAGGACGTCGCCGACCATGTCGGTGACTCGCTGGCGCTGTCCCGGATCGCCGCCGAGGCGCCTGAGGACACCATCGTGTTCTGCGGTGTGCACTTCATGGCCGAGACCGCCAAGATCCTCAGCCCCGACAAGACGGTTCTGATCCCCGATCGGCGGGCCGGTTGCTCGCTGGCGGACTCGATCACCGCCGAGGAATTGGCGGCCTGGAAAGACGAGCACCCCGGCGCGGTGGTTGTGTCCTACGTCAACACCACCGCCGCTGTGAAGGCGCTCACCGACATCTGCTGCACGTCATCCAATGCTGTCGAGGTGGTTGACTCGATTCCGGCAGACACCGAGGTGCTGTTCTGCCCCGACCAGTTCCTCGGCGCACACGTCCGGCGGATGACGGGCCGGACCAACCTGCACATCTGGGCCGGCGAATGTCACGTGCATGCCGGTATCAACGGCGACGAACTCGCCGCACAGGCCCGCCGCCACCCGGATGCCGAACTCTATGTCCACCCCGAATGCGGTTGCGCCACATCAGCGTTGTATCTGGCCGGTGAAGGGGCTTTTCCCGAGGACCGGGTGAAGATCCTGTCCACCGGAGGCATGCTGGACGCGGCTCGTTCCTCGCATGCCACCCAGGTTCTGGTGGCGACCGAGGTCGGAATGCTGCACCAGCTGCGCAAGGCCGCACCCGGGGTCGATTTCCGGGCCGTCAACGACCGCGCCTCCTGCCGGTACATGAAGATGATCACACCGGCGGCGCTGCTGCGGTGCCTCATCGAGGGCGCCGATGAAGTGGACGTCGATGCCGTCACCGCGGGGCGGGCCAGGGCCAGCGTGGCGCGGATGATCGCGATCGGGCAGCCGGGCGGTGGCGAATGACCCGCCGCATCGCCTGCGGGGCGGGATCGGGCGGCATCGACTGGCAGCAGCGGGCCGACGTCGTCGTGATCGGAACCGGCGTCGCCGGTCTGGCGGCGGCATTGGCCGCGCAGCGCGCAGGGGTTCGACCCGTGATCGTCAGCAAAGCCCGCGACACGGCGACGTTTTACGCTCAGGGCGGCGTGGCCGTCGTCCTGCCCTACACCGACGACTCAATCGAGGCCCATGTCGCCGACACGCTGGCGGCCGGGGCAGGGCTATGTGACCCCGAGGCCGTGCGGTCGATCGTCGCCGACGGCTACCGCGCGGTCAGTGACCTGATCTCCCGTGGCGCCCGGTTCGACGAGAGCGCGCCCGGGCAGTGGGCGCTGACCCGCGAAGGCGGGCACTCCCGCCGCCGGATCATGCACGCCGGGGGCGACGCCACCGGGGCCGAGGTGCAGCGGGCCCTCGACCACGCCGCCGCCACGGCCGATATCCGCCGCGACCACGTGGCACTGCAAATCCTGCACGACGGCTCGGCGGTCACCGGTGTCCTGGTCCGCAACGCCGACGGACTCGGTGTACTGCACGCGCCGTCGGTCATTCTGGCCACCGGCGGCCTGGGCCATCTTTACAGCGCCACGACCAATCCCGAGGGGTCCACCGGTGACGGGATCGCCCTGGCGCTGTGGGCCGGGGTCGGCGTCAGCGACATCGAGTTCATCCAGTTTCACCCGACCATGCTGTTCGACCGCAACGCCGCCGGCCGGCGGCCGCTGATCACCGAGGCGCTGCGGGGCGAGGGTGCGGTGCTGCGCGACGCCCGCGGCGACTCGGTGACCGCCGGAGTACATCCCATGGGTGACCTCGCGCCGCGCGACGTAGTGGCCGCCGCCATCGACACCCGGCTGCGCGACACCGGCGACGAGTGCGTGTATCTCGATGCCCGCGGTGTCGACAACATCGAAGCACGCTTCCCCACCGTGACCGCGGCCTGCCGCGCCGCCGGTGTCGATCCTGCCCGCGATCTGATCCCGGTGATCCCCGGCGCGCACTACAGCTGCGGGGGAGTCAGCACCGACGTCTACGGCCGCACCGAGCTTGCCGGGCTGTTCGCCGCAGGCGAAGTGGCCCGGACCGGCATGCACGGGGCGAACCGGTTGGCCTCCAACAGCCTGCTCGAGGGTCTGGTCGTCGGCAGCCGGGCCGGCCGGGTCGCTGCCGCGCACGCCGCGTCCTCGGGCAGCCCCGTAGCCGAGTTCGACGTGGTCGGCCGGGAGGCGCTGGACCGTCCGCTCCTGCAGCGCGCGATGAGCCGGTGGGCGTCGGTGGTGCGGGATGCCGACGGGCTGGGTGACCTCGCCGCTGCGCTGGGTTCGGCACCAGCCGCGCCGATGAATACCCGCGCGGATTTCGAGGATGCCGCCCTGACCGCCACCGCGCGCGTCGTCGCCGCGGCGGCGCTGGCCCGCACCGAGAGCCGCGGCTGTCATCACCGCCGGGACTACGCGGAGACCGATCCCGCTCAAGCGCTCAGCCTCACCGAACATCTCGATCGGGTAGTGCCCGCCCTGCCATGAGACTCACCGACGACGAGCTTGCCGAAGCCGTCATCACAATTCGCCGCGGCCTCGACGAAGACCTCCGCTACGGACCGGACATCACCACGATGGCCACTGTTCCCGAAAATCTCAGCACCACAGCGGAATTGGTCGCGCGGGAAGCTGGTGTCGCGGCCGGCGTAGATATCGGGCTACTGGTACTCGATGAAGTTCTCGGCACTGGCGGCTACCGCGTCTTGGATCGGGTGGACGATGGCGCCCGACTGCGGCAGGGCGAGTCGCTGCTGCTACTGGAGGCCGACACCCGCGGACTGCTGACCGCTGAGCGCACCATGCTCAACCTCATCGGTCACCTCTGCGGGATCGCCACCGAGACCGCAGCGTGGGTCGCCGCCGTCGACGGCACCTCCACGCGCATCCGCGACACCCGAAAGACGCTGCCCGGATTGCGGGCGCTGCAGAAATACGCGGTGCGCGTCGGTGGTGGTGTTAATCACCGGATGGGACTCGGCGATGCCGCTCTGATCAAGGACAACCACGTCGCCGCCGCGGGATCGGTGGTCGCGGCCCTTCGCGCCGTGCGGGCCGCCGCCCCGGATCTGCCCTGCGAAGTCGAAGTCGACACCCTCGAACAACTCGACGAAGTGCTCGGCGAGGACGTCGAGCTGATCCTGCTCGACAACTTCCCGGTGTGGGAGACCCAGATCGCGGTCCAACGCCGTGATGCGCGCGCGCCCGGCGTTCTGCTGGAGTCCTCCGGCGGACTATCACTGAACAGCGCCGCGCAGTATGCGGGGACCGGCGTGAACTACCTCGCGGTCGGGGCACTGACGCATTCGGTCCGGGTGCTCGATGTGGGTCTTGATCTTTAGGGGCCTGGATCTCTAGATACCGGCGATGTCGGCTAGGAAAACCCCGATGCCGCGGCGCGCTGCGATTCGCGCCATCCGGGGCAGGGCGGGATCGTCGGTCCCGGCCGGGACGATGCGGGGGTTGATCAAGTGCACATCGCGGCGGCCGAGCCGGACGTCGGCTTCGCCGGCGGCCAGGATGTTCTTCACCCAGTTGGTCTTGCCGTGCGCGAGCATGATCGCCACGGTGTCGCCCTTGCGGTAGGCCGACACCGCGGTCTCCAGAGGGCGTCCGGACTTGCGGCCTCGGTGTTTGATCACCGTGATTCCCGGGACGACGCGGGCCAGGGGAACGGCCATCGGGTTGATGAATCGGATCTGGAAGTTCTCCAGCCACACCGGGAACTTCATCGGCACACCAGGGGCGTTGTTGGGGTGGTTCTTCGCGGACATGGAGACCATCATGCCCAAGTTGATGCGTAAACGATTTTCCTATCCACGCCCAGATCAGGGAGAATCGGGAGCAATGTCCACTTTCGCCCTGTCCCGCATCGACCTGCGCGGTCGCGCCCTCAGCGCCGCGCAGTTGCGTGCCGCGCTGCCCCGCGGCGGTGTTGACGTCGACGCAGTGCTGGATACGGTTCGGCCGATCGTCGACGATGTGGTGCAGCGGGGAGCGACCGCGGCCCTGGATTATGGCGCGGAATTCGACGGATCCCGCCCCGAGACGGTGCGAGTGCCACCGGAGCGGATCTCCGCTGCCCTGGCCGAGCTCGACCCCCAGATCCGCGCCGCCCTGGAAGTGGCGATCGAGCGCACCCGGGCTGTGCACGCCGACCAGTGCCGTACCGCCACCACCACCGTGCTGGGCGCGGGCGCCACGGTGACCGAGCGGTGGGTGCCGGTGGAACGGGTCGGCCTCTATGTCCCCGGCGGCACCGCGGTCTATCCCTCGAGCGTGGTCATGAACGTGGTGCCCGCCCAGGCCGCCGGGGTGGAGTCACTGGTAGTGGCCAGCCCTCCCCAGTCAGCTTTCGGCGGGTGGCCGCACCCCACCATTCTCGCGGCCGCGCACCTGCTCGGCGTCGACGAGGTGTGGGCGGTCGGGGGCGCCCAGGCCGTGGCACTACTGGCCTACGGCGGAACCGACACCGACGGTGTCGAGCTCGCTCCGGTCGACATGATCACCGGGCCGGGCAACATCTACGTCACCGCCGCCAAACGGATCTGCCGGTCGCAGGTCGGCATCGACTCCGAGGCCGGCCCCACCGAGATCGCGATCCTGGCCGACCACACCGCCGACCCGGTGCACGTTGCCGCGGACCTGATCAGCCAGGCCGAGCACGATGTGATGGCCGCCAGCGTGCTGGTCACCGACAGCGTGGCGCTTGCCGACGCCACCGATGCCGAACTGGCCGTGCAGTTGACCACCACCGTGCACCGCGAGCGGGTCACCGAGGCACTGACCGGACGCCAGTCCGCGATCGTGCTCGTCGACGACGTCGATACTGGAGTTCGGGTGGTCAACGCCTACGCCGCCGAACATCTGGAGATCCAGACCGCCGACGCTGCGGCCGTGGCGGCCCGGATACGTTCGGCCGGTGCGATTTTCGTCGGTCCGTGGTCGCCAGTCAGCCTGGGCGACTACTGCGCCGGCTCCAATCATGTGCTGCCCACCGCCGGATGCGCCCGGCACTCCAGCGGATTGTCGGTGCAAACGTTCCTGCGCGGCATCCATGTCGTGGACTACACCGAGGCCGCTCTCAAGGACGTCTCGGGCTACGTCATTACGCTGGCCAACGCCGAGGATCTGCCCGCGCACGGTGAAGCGGTCCGCCGGAGGTTCGAGAAGTGACCGGAATCGGTGGCCGGATCACACTGGCCGACCTGCCGCTGCGCGACAACCTGCGCGGCAAGTCGGCCTACGGCGCACCCCAACTCGATGTGCCGGTGCGGCTGAACACCAACGAGAACCCGCACCCGCCCAGCCCCGCGTTGATCGCCGACGTCACCGAGTCGGTTCGTTCGGCGGCTGCCGCGCTGCACCGCTATCCGGACCGCGATGCCGTCGGGTTGCGCGGCGACCTTGCCGCATATCTGTCGAGCCAGACCTCGGTGCAGCTCAGCGCGGACAATATTTGGGCCGCCAACGGTTCCAATGAGATTCTGCAGCAACTGTTGCAGGCCTTCGGGGGCCCGGGGCGCAGCGCTCTGGGCTTCGTGCCGTCGTACTCGATGCATCCCATCATCGCCGACGGCACCCAGACCCGGTGGATCGCCACCGCGCGGGCCGAGGACTTCAACCTCGATCCTGACGCCGCCTGTGCTGCGATCCTTCGGGAAGCACCCGACGTCGTCTTCGTCACGAGCCCGAACAACCCGACCGGACAGAGTGTGTCCACCGAGGATCTGCGCAGCCTGCTCGACGCCATGACCGGCGGTGTGCTCATCGTCGACGAAGCGTACGGCGAGTTCTCCAGCCGGCCCAGCGCCATCGGATTGCTCAGCGACTACCCGTCGCGTCTGATCGTCAGCCGCACTATGAGCAAGGCATTCGCCTTCGCCGGCGGTCGCCTGGGCTATCTGGTGGCCGCGCCCGCGGTCATCGAGGCTGTGCTGCTCGTGCGATTGCCCTATCACCTGTCCACGCTCACCCAGGCTGCCGCCCGGGCCGCCCTGCGTCACGCCGACGAGACTCTCGCATCCGTCGCCGCACTGGCCGACGAGCGCGAGCGCGTCAGCGCAGCACTGCGCGACATGGGATTCCAGGTGGTGCCCAGCGACGCCAACTTCATTCTGTTCGGGGGTCTCCTCGACGCACCGTCGGCCTGGCAGCAATACCTCGAGGCCGGGGTCCTGATTCGCGACGTCGGCATCCCCGGGTACCTGCGGGTCACCATCGGCCTGCCTGCGGAGAACGATGCCTTCCTGGGTGCCAGCCAGACCGTGGCCGGCACCGCCCTGGCTCAGCCACTAGGAGCGCAATGACCGCCGCCCCATCCACCGGATCCGCCCGGCGCGCCCGTATCGAGCGCGCTACCAAAGAGTCCGACATCGTCGTGGAACTCGACCTCGACGGCACCGGCCGGGTGGCCGTCGACACCGGCGTCCCGTTTTTCGACCACATGCTGACAGCGCTGGGCAGCCACGCGAGTTTCGACCTGACAGTGACCGCACGCGGCGACGTCGACATCGAGGCCCATCACACCATCGAGGACACAGCGATCGTGCTCGGCACGGCACTGGCGGAGGCACTGGGGGACAAGACAGGTATCCGGCGCTTCGGTGATTCGTTCATCCCGATGGATGAAACGCTTGCACACGCCGCCGTCGACGTGTCCGGCCGTCCCTACTTCGTGCACACCGGCGAACCGGACTACATGATGGAGTTCACCATCGCCGGGGCCGGCGTGCCCTACCACACCGTGATCAACCGGCACGTATTCGAGTCGCTGGCCGCCAATGCCCGCATCGCCCTGCACGTGCGCCTGGTGTACGGCCGGGATCCGCACCACATCACCGAGGCTCAGTACAAGGCCGTGGCCCGGGCACTGCGTCAGGCAGTGGAGCCGGACCCTCGCGTCGTCGGTGTGCCGTCGACCAAAGGTGTTCTGTGACGGCAGGATCGCGCCGCAAATCTGTTGTCGTCCTCGACTATGGTTCGGGCAATCTGCGGTCGGCGCAGCGCGCGCTGGAGCGGGTCGGCGTCGATGTAGCGGTGACCGCTGACCGTGCAGCGGCGCTGGCATGCGACGGTCTCGTGGTACCGGGCGTGGGCGCATTCGAGGCGTGCATGTCCGGACTACGCGGCATCGCCGGCGATGAGATCATCGCAGAACGGGTCGCCGCGCAGCGCCCGGTACTCGGGGTGTGTGTCGGCATGCAGATCCTGTTCGCCCGCGGAGTGGAGTTTGGTGTCGAGAGCCAAGGCGCGGGGCTGTGGCCCGGCTCGGTGACCAGGCTCGAGGCACCGGTGATCCCGCACATGGGCTGGAACGTCGTCGATTCTGCCGCCGGCAGTCGGCTGTTCAAGGGCATTGACCCAGACGCCCGGTTCTACTTCGTGCACTCCTACGCGGCCCAGAAGTGGGAGGGGGCCTCGAGTGCGCTTCTGACCTGGGCCGCCCATCACACCCGCTTTCTGGCTGCGGTCGAGGACGGTGCGCTGTCAGCCACGCAGTTTCATCCGGAGAAGAGCGGTGACGCCGGAGCGGCGTTGCTCATGAATTGGGTAGAGGGTCTGTGAACACGCACGCACCGCTGATTCTGTTGCCTGCCGTCGACGTCGTCGAGGGCCGGGCGGTCCGGCTTGTCCAGGGCAAGGCCGGCAGCGAGACCGAGTATGGTTCGGCCCTCGACGCCGCCATGACCTGGCAGCGCGACGGCGCGGAGTGGATCCATCTGGTCGATCTCGACGCGGCATTCGGCCGTGGTTCCAATCGTGAACTGCTCGCCGAGGTGGTGCGCGCGCTGGAGGTCAAGGTCGAACTCTCTGGAGGCATCCGCGATGACGAGTCACTGAGGGCGGCGCTGGCGACCGGCTGCACGCGAGTCAACATCGGTACGGCCGCGCTGGAGAACCCACAATGGTGTGCCGCCGCCATCGCCGAGTACGGCGAACGCGTCGCCGTGGGACTCGACGTGCAGATCGTCGACGGCGAGCACCGCCTGCGTGGGCGCGGATGGGAGACCGACGGCGGCGATCTGTGGCAGGTGCTGGAACGGCTCGACAGCGAGGGCTGTTCGCGTTTCGTCGTCACCGACGTCACCAAAGACGGAACGCTCACCGGACCGAACCTCGACCTGCTCGAGGGTGTGGCCGAGTGCACCCAGGCCCCCGTCATCGCCTCGGGCGGGGTATCGAGTCTGGATGATCTGCGAGCAATCGCGACGCTGACCGACTGCGGCGTGGAGGGGGCCATCGTGGGCAAGGCCCTCTACGCCGGTCGCTTCACCCTGCCCGAGGCGCTGACGGCGGTCCGATGCGGCGGCAGTCCTTGATGACGCGGTGAACCCCTTCGTCGCCGGCCACCGTGCCGAGTCCGCGGTGGAGAAGAAGGGCAACGATTTCGCCACCGAGGTGGATCTGGCCATCGAACGCAAGGTGGTCGCCGAACTGCAGGCCGCGACCGGGATCGGGGTGCACGGCGAGGAGTTCGGCGGCGCCGACCTGGATGCTCCGCTGGTGTGGGTGCTCGACCCGATCGACGGGACCTTCAACTACGCCGCGGGTTCGCCGATAGCGGCCATCCTGCTCGGCCTGCTGCGCGATGGCGAGCCGGTGGCCGGACTGACATGGCTGCCGTTCACCGATCAGCGCTTCACCGCGGTCATCGGCGGCCCGGTCTACGTCAACGGCGTTGCGCACCCCCCACTCGGGCGGTCATCGCTGTCGGACGCGGTGCTGGGCCTCGGCACCTTGAACGTCGACTCTAGGGGCCGGTATCCCGGCCGCTACCGCCTGGCGATCTTCGCCGAACTCACCCGGGTCTGCGGCAAGATCCGGATGCACGGATCCACCGGGATCGATCTGGCCTTCGTGGGAGCCGGAATCCTCGGCGCCGCCATCAGTTTCGGCCATCACATCTGGGATCACGCGGCCGGAGTGGCATTGGTGCGAGCCGCCGGAGGGACGGTCACCGATCTCGACGGTGCGCCGTGGACCCCCGGCGCGCGGTCGGCGCTGGCCGCCTCTCCCGGGGTGCACGAGCAGGTCATGGAGATCCTGCACCGCGTCGGCTCGCCGGAGGACTACCGCTGATGGATGTGGCGGTACGGGTGATCCCCTGCCTTGACGTCGATGCCGGCCGGGTGGTCAAGGGAGTGAACTTCGAGAACCTGCGTGATGCCGGCGACCCGGTGGAACTCGCCGCCGTCTACGACACCGAGGGCGCGGATGAACTGTGCTTCCTGGACGTGACAGCGTCCTCGTCAGGGCGGGCGACCATGCTGGACGTGGTGCGCCGCACCGCCGAGCAGGTGTTCATCCCGCTCACGGTCGGCGGCGGGGTTCGTTCGGTCGCCGACGTCGACGCACTGTTACGCGCCGGTGCCGACAAGGTATCGGTGAACACCGCGGCGATCGCGCGGCCGGATCTGCTGGCCGAGTTGTCCCGCCAGTTCGGCTCCCAGTGCATCGTGCTCTCCGTCGACGCCCGAACCGTGCCATCCGGCAGCGCGCCGACCCCGTCTGGCTGGGAGGTCACCACCCACGGCGGCCGGCAGGGCACCGGTATCGACGCGGTCGAATGGGCAAGGCGGGGAGCCGAACTCGGCGTCGGTGAAATCCTGCTGAACTCGATGGACGCCGACGGCACCAAGGCCGGCTTCGATCTGCCGATGCTGCAGGCGGTGCGAGCGGCGGTGAGTGTTCCGGTGATCGCCAGCGGCGGGGCCGGGTCGGCCGCTGATTTCGCACCGGCGGTCGCGGCGGGGGCCGATGCCGTGCTGGCCGCCAGCGTGTTCCACTTTCGGGAACTGACCATCGGTGAGGTGAAGGCCGCGATGGCGGCGGAAGGCATTACCGTCAGATGATGCTCGACCCCGCGATCGTCGCGAAACTGAAAAGAGACGCCGACGGGCTGTTCGCCGCGGTGGCCCAGGAGCGCGGCACCGGGCGGGTGTTGATGGTGGCCTGGATGGACGACGAGGCACTGGCCCGAACCCTGGCAACGCGTCAGGCCACCTACTACTCGCGGTCTCGCCGCCAGTATTGGGTGAAGGGGGAGACCTCCGGGCACACCCAGCACGTGCACGCCGTGCGATTGGACTGCGACGGCGATGCGGTGCTTTTGGAGGTCGACCAGACCGGGGTTGCCTGCCACACCGGTGAGCACAGCTGCTTCGACACCGAGGTGCTGTTGGGGCCTGCGGACTGAACGGCGTGTTTGCGGACCGGCGCGCAGACTGGCGGGCAGTATTACGCGGTTCGGTAAGTTGACGGAATCGACCGCGACGAAAGGCCCCGGCCCATGTCCCATGATCATGAACCGGTCTCGTTGAGCATGGCGGCCTCGCGTCGTCGGTTCATCGGTAGCGCTACGGCCGCTGCGGCCGCAGCGGTGGGCGGCGCGGCCCTCGCGGCGTGTAGTGGCGAGAACTCCACGGGCACCGGAGATGGGCCGCTGTCGGCGTCCGGCACGCCACTGGAAAAGGCCGCCCTTCACGGTGACGAGGTGATCGCGACCCCGATCGGCGATATCACCCTGGTGGACAGCTATTTCGACGATGAGACCTCCAGACGGCTTTACGACGAGATGGACTACCAGCGCGCCACCCAGTCCTATCTGTGGAGCACGCCGTTGGTCAGCACGGCTACCTGGCGTGACGCGATGGCCAAGGATTACGGCGTCACCGATGAGACCGACTTCGTGGTACTGCGGTCGCTGAAGGAGAAGCGCGGCATCGTCACCGCCAACCTGACCACGCCCTACATCTTCAACTTCCTGAGCTTGGAGAGAGGGCCGCTGGAGATCGAGTATCCGGCCGGTGAAACCGCCGGTGGCGTGATGGATTTCTGGCAGCGGCCGGTGGCCGACCTCGGTCTGACCGGACCGGATCAGGGTAAAGGCGGCAGGTACATCATCGTGGGGCCCGCCGATGACCCGGCGAGGTTCGACAAGCCCGGCTACTTCGTTCGCCAGAGCGCGACCAACAACATCGGGGTGCTGCTGCGCATTCTCGACAAGGACCCGGCCTACTTCGCGACGTTCAAGTCGACGATGAAAATGGGCCGGGTCGGCCAGCAACTGGCCAGCTCCCGTTTCATTGAGGACTCCGACGTCGAGTGGAGCGCCACCGCGCCCCGCGGACTGGACTACTGGCGCGCTCTGGCTGCGGTCGTGAACACCGAACCGGTCCGGGCCGTGGACAAGGCCTGGATGGCGATGCTGCTGCCGTTGGGTATCGAGAAAGGCAAGACCTTCGACCCCGACGAGCGGCAGCAGGGCATCCTGCTGAGGGGTGCGGCGATGGGGGAGTTGATGGCCCGCAATCTGCAGGTGAATCCCCGCTTTGCGGAACCGTATTGGCCGGGAACGTCCTGGTACAAGAGCTTCGACTTCTCCCTCGAGCAGGAGACCGCCGACCGGATGGAACTCGATGAACGCGTCACCTGGTTTTACGAGGCGGTGGGCAGCAGCACGGGAATGATCAACCCGACGGTCGGTACCGGCCAGGTGTACATGACCACCAAACGTGACAGCAAGGGAAACCTGTTGCGCGCCGACAAGACATACAAACTCCGGGTGCCCAAAGACGTTCCGGTAGGCCAATTCTGGGCACTTACGCTCTACAGCGAGAACACCCGGCGGCCCTATGACAACGGCGGTACCGACATCCGCAGCGTAAACCTGGACAGCCGACTGACCGACCTCATCGTCAACGGCGATGGCAGCATCGACCTCTACGTCGGAGCACAAGCCCCGTCCGGCTTCGAGAAGAACTACATGAAGACCGTCGGAAATGACGGCTGGTTCGTGTACTTCCGCCTTTACGCGCCGCTGCAACCGTTCTTCGACAAGACATTCACACTGCCCGACTTCGAGATGATCGACTAGCGAGACCGCAACAGCGTCAACGCCTTGTCGGCGTGGGTATCCATGTTGAGTTCGCTGGAGATCACTTCGAGCACCGTGCGATCGGTATCGATGACGAACGTGGTGCGCTTCACCGGCAGTAGCTTGCCGAGCAGTCCGCGCTTGACGCCGAAGATCTCGGCCACCGCGCCATCTCGGTCGGACAGCAGCGGATAGTCGAACCGCTGGGAGTCGGCGAAGCGGGCCTGCTTGTCGACCGTGTCGGTGCTGATGCCCACCCTCGAGGCGCCGACAGCGGCGAACTCCCCGGCGAGGTCACGGAAGTGACAGGCTTCCTTCGTGCACCCCGGCGTCATCGCGGCGGGGTAGAAGAACAGCACGATGGGGCCACCGCCGAGCAGGTCGGACAGCGATCGCACCGTTCCGGTCTGGTCGGGCAGTTCGAACTCCGGGACACGGTCACCACGTTTCATAACTGACCACGCTAACCCTGTCCGGCTCCGACGGCAGGCACGGGGGAGAAGTTCGGTGGTGTTCCTGGCGGATTTGATGTTCTGGGAGGATGTAGTGCGTGCAAGCCCGTGCCGTCACTACCTCACGCGAGGAATTCCGCGCGCTGGCCGCCGAGCACCGGGTGGTTCCGGTGACCCGAAAGGTGCTCGCCGACAGCGAGACGCCGCTGTCGGCGTACCGCAAGCTGTCCGCCGGCCGCCCGGGAACCTTCCTGCTGGAATCGGCGGAGAACGGACGATCCTGGTCACGCTGGTCGTTCATTGGTGCGGGTGCCCCGTCCGCGCTGACCGTGCGCGACGGGCGGGCGGTCTGGTTGGGTGCCACGCCTCAGGGCGCACCGAGCGGCGGTGACCCGCTGGCAGCCCTGCAGACCACGATGGAACTGCTGTCCACCAGCCCCTCGGCGGGGGGATCAGGATCAGCGGACATGCCCCCGCTGTCCGGCGGACTGGTCGGTTTCTTCGCCTACGACTTCGTCCGCCGCCTCGAGCGACTGCCCGAACTGGCCGTCGACGACCTGCACCTGCCCGACATGCTGCTGTTGCTGGCCACCGACCTCGCCGCGGTGGACCACCACGAGGGGACCATCACCCTGATCGCCAACGCGGTCAACTGGGACGGCAGCGGTGACCGCGTCGAGCAGGCCTATGACGATGCCGTCGCCCGCCTCGACGTCATGACCGACGCGCTGGGCCAGCCGCTGGGTTCCACGGTGGCGACCTTCACCCGGCCCGAGCCGCATCCCCGTGCCCAGCGCACCGTCGAGGAGTACGGCGCCGTGGTGGAGCGGCTTGTCAAGGAGATCGAGGCTGGCGAGGCGTTCCAGGTGGTGCCATCGCAGCGTTTCGAGGTGGACACCGATGCCGATCCGATCGACGTCTACCGGATGTTGCGGGTGACCAACCCCAGTCCGTACATGTATCTGCTGCAGATACCGAATGAGGTTGGTGAAACGGCCTTTTCGATCGTCGGATCGAGTCCCGAAGCCCTGGTGACGGTTCAGGATGGCTGGGCCACCACTCATCCGATCGCCGGAACCCGGTGGCGAGGCCACACCGAGGAGGAAGACCAGCTGCTGGAGAAGGAGTTGCTCGCCGATGAGAAGGAGCGTGCCGAGCACCTGATGCTGGTGGATCTGGGCCGCAATGATCTCGGTCGGGTATGCGTGCCCGGAACGGTCCGGGTCGAGGACTACAGCCATATCGAGCGCTACAGCCACGTCATGCACCTGGTGTCCACGGTGACCGGGCAGCTCGCCGAGGCCCGGACCGCACTGGATGCGGTCACCGCCTGTTTCCCGGCCGGCACCCTGTCCGGGGCCCCGAAGGTGCGGGCGATGGAATTGATCGAGGAGGTGGAGATGACTCGGCGCGGCCTCTATGGCGGGGTGGTGGGTTACCTCGACTTCGCCGGCAATGCCGATTTCGCGATCGCGATCCGTACCGCATTGATGCGCGACGGCACCGCCTACGTCCAGGCCGGTGGCGGGGTGGTGGCTGACTCCAACGGTCCCTACGAGTACACCGAGGCCGCCAACAAGGCCAGGGCCGTGCTCAGCGCGGTGGCCGCAGCCGAGACGCTGCGGGCGCCGTGATCCGGGCCGCGCAGCTGCTGCTGATGGTGGCTGCGGCGGGGTTGTGGGCCGCGTCGCGCCTGTCGTGGGTGTCGGTGCAGTCCTTCGACGGGCTCGGTCTGCCCCGGACGCTGACGGTGGACGGTGCCGCCTGGTCGAGCGCCCTCGCGCCGATGGCGGTGTTGCTCGCCGCCGCGGCGCTCGCTGCGCTGGCGGTGCGCGGCTGGGTGCTGCGGGCGATGTCGGTGCTGGTGGCCATCGCGAGTCTGGTGCTCGGCTACCTCGGCATCGGGTTGATCGTCATGGCCGACATCGGCCCCCGCGGCGCGGCGTTGGCGGACGTCCCGATCATCCACCTGGTTGGCAGCCAACGCCACGTGGCCGGCGCCTGGATCACGGTGGCCGCCGCGGTGTGCGCACTGCTGGCCGCGGTACTGCTGATGCGTGCGGCGGCCTCGGCGGCGGATACGGCGGCGAAGTACGCGGCCACCCGCGCCGAGGCGGCCCCGCCGGAGGGAACGGA
The DNA here is from genome assembly GCA_021413425.1 of Mycobacterium sp. Lineage (GTDB taxonomy): Bacteria > Actinomycetota > Actinomycetes > Mycobacteriales > Mycobacteriaceae > Mycobacterium. The sequence continues at coordinate 4,498 of JAIOQK010000260.1, read as the reverse complement.
CGCGCCCTCGGCGCGCGGCATGTGGGACGCGCTCGACGCCGGCCGCGACCCCACCGACAGCGAGGGCCGGTGATGGGTCCCGACCGTCGTGCGGATACCCTTTCACCCACGTCCAACGTGACCGCGAGCGACCGCAGGAGGGGAACGGACTGTCATGACTTCGGCAACAGTGCTCGACTCCATCCTTGAAGGAGTGTGTGCTGACGTTGCCGCCCGGGAGGCGCTCGTGAGCATGGCTCAGGTGAAGGAGTCCGCTGAGGCGGCCGCACCTCCGCGTGATGTCCTCACCGCCCTGCGCGCTCCGGGTATCGCTGTCATCGCCGAGGTGAAGCGGGCCAGCCCGTCGCGCGGTCAACTCGCCCCGATCGCCGATCCCGCCGAACTCGCCCGCGCGTACCAGAACGGCGGCGCCCGAGTGATCAGCGTTCTCACTGAGGAACGCCGGTTCCACGGCTCACTGGCCGACTTGGACGCGGTACGCGGCGCTGTCGACATCCCCGTGCTGCGCAAGGACTTCATCGTTCGCCCGTACCAGATTCACGAGGCCCGCGCGCATGGCGCGGACATGTTATTGCTCATCGTCGCCGCCCTCGACCAGCCCGCCCTGGTGTCGATGCTGGACCGTACCGAGTCACTGGGGATGACCGCTCTGGTGGAGGTGCACACCGAAGAGGAAGCCGACCGCGCACTGCAGGCCGGCGCCAAGGTCATCGGCGTCAACGCCCGCGACCTCAAGACCCTCACCGTCGACCGCGACTGCTTCGCGCGCATCGCGCCGGGCCTACCGTCCGATGTGATCAGGGTGGCCGAGTCCGGGGTTCGTGGCCCGGCTGATCTGCTCGCCTACGCCGGCGCCGGAGCCGATGCCGTTCTGGTCGGGGAGGGACTTGTCACAAGCGGCGACCCGCGAAGTGCGGTGGCGGACCTGGTGACCGCCGGTGCGCATCCGTCCTGCCCGAAGCCGGTTCGCTGAGTAGGACGGCTCGAAGAAGCCCCGATATGACCGACATCCACTCGCTGCGCACCGACAGCCTGCCGCGCACCAGTGCGGCGATCGCCGAACCCACCGCCCATGACCCCGATTCTCGCGGCCACTTCGGGGCGTTCGGCGGACGTTATGTGCCCGAGGCGCTGATGGCGGTCATCGAGGAGGTGACCGCGGCCTACGGCAAGGCCCGCGCCGACCAGGCGTTCCTCGACGAACTCGACCACCTCCAGACCCACTACGCGGGTAGGCCGTCCCCGATGTACGAGGCCACCCGCCTCAGTGAATACGCCGGCGGCACCCGGATCTTCCTCAAGCGCGAGGACCTCAACCACACCGGCTCGCACAAGATCAACAACGTTCTCGGTCAGGCACTGCTGGCCCGGCAAATGGGCAAGACAAGGGTCATCGCCGAGACCGGCGCCGGCCAGCACGGGGTGGCCACCGCCACCGCCTGCGCCCTGCTCGGCCTGGAATGCGTCATCTACATGGGTGCGGTCGATACCGCGCGCCAGGCACTCAATGTGGCGCGCATGCGACTGCTCGGTGCGGAAGTCGTTGCTGTGCAATCTGGTTCGCGCACACTCAAAGACGCGATCAACGAGGCCTTCCGGGACTGGGTCACAAACTCCGAGCGCACCTACTACTGCTTCGGCACCGCCGCGGGTCCCCATCCATTCCCGATGATGGTGCGCGACTTTCAGCGCGTCATAGGCATGGAGGCCCACGCGCAGATGCTGGCGCAGGCCGGCAGACTTCCCGACGCCGTGACCGCCTGTGTCGGTGGCGGATCCAACGCGATCGGCATCTTCCACGCCTTCATCGACGATCCCGGTGTGCGACTCGTCGGATTCGAGGCTGCCGGCGACGGTGTGGAGACCGGTCGGCACGCGGCTACATTCAGCGGTGGGACCCCCGGGGCGTTCCAGGGGTCCTATTCCTATCTGCTGCAGGACGCCGACGGGCAGACCATCGAATCCCATTCCATCTCAGCCGGGTTGGACTATCCGGGTGTCGGACCGGAGCACGCCTTCCTCAAGGAACTCGGCCGCACCGAATACCGGCCGATCACCGACACCGAGGCAATGGACGCCTTCCGACTGCTGTGCCGTCTGGAGGGCATCATCCCGGCCATCGAGACCGCGCACGCCATCGCCGGGTCAGTAGACCTGGCCCGCGAACTCGGGCCCGACGGAATCATCCTGATCAACCTGTCCGGCCGCGGCGACAAGGACGTCGAAACCGCGGCGCGCTGGTTCGGTCTCCTCGACGGGGCGGGGCCGGGCGCCTCATGACCGTCCAGCACAGCCCGCCGGGTCGGCTGGGCCGCATCTTCGATGCCTGCCACACCGAGGGCCGCGCCGCGCTCATCGGTTACCTGCCCACCGGCTACCCCGACGTGGCGACCTCCATCGACGCGATGGTCGCGATGAGCGCCGACTGCGACATCATCGAGGTCGGCGTCCCCTATTCCGATCCCGGCATGGACGGACCCGTGATCGCCACGGCCACCGAGGCCGCACTGCAGGCCGGAGTCCGGGTGGCAGACACCCTGCGGGCCGTCGAGGCGATCAGCGCCGTGGGCGGAAACGCCGTGGTGATGACGTACTGGAACCCGGTGCTGCACTACGGCATCGAGGCGTTCGCGCGTGACCTCGCCGCCGCCGGCGGCCTCGGCATGATCACCCCCGACCTCATTCCCGACGAGGCCGACGCCTGGCTGGCCGCCGCCGAGCACCATGATCTCGACAGGATTTTCCTCGTGGCCCCGTCGTCCACCCCGGAGAGGCTCGCGCGCACCGTCGCGGCCTCCCGCGGCTTCGTCTATGCCGCGTCCACCATGGGGGTGACCGGTGCCCGCGACGCCGTCTCCTCAGCGGCGCCGGAATTGGTTCGGCGGGTCAAGGAGATCTCGGATATCCCCGTCGGTGTGGGACTCGGTGTGCGTTCGCGCGAGCAGGCCGCTGAGATCGCCCACTACGCCGACGGGGTGATCGTCGGCTCCGCGCTGGTATCCGCGCTCACCGGAGGAGTTCCCGCCGTGCAGACCCTGACCGGGGAACTGGCCGGAGGGGTGCGAGACAAGGTGCCGGCTACGTGACGACGACCCTGCTGGCCTCTTTCCCCAGCCCGGCGCAGGGCGTGTGGTACCTCGGTCCGGTCCCGATCCGGGCTTACGCGCTGTGCATCATTGCCGGGATCATCGCCGCTCTGGTGATCGGCGATCGCCGCTGGGTGGCCCGCGGAGGGGAACGCGGCGTGATCTACGACATCGCCCTGTGGGCCGTGCCGTTCGGCCTGATCGGCGGACGCCTCTACCACCTGATGACCGATTGGCGGACCTACTTCGGGGAGGGCGGCGCCGGACCGGCTGCCGCGCTGCGGATTTGGGAAGGCGGTCTTGGTATCTGGGGTGCGGTGGCCTTCGGTGGGGTCGGGGCCTGGATCGCCTGCCGTCGACGGGGGATTCCGCTGCCCGCCTTCGGCGATGCGGTTGCTCCCGGCATTGTGCTGGCACAGGCCATCGGCCGGATGGGCAACTATTTCAATCAGGAGTTGTACGGCCGCGAGACCACAGTGCCGTGGGGCATGGAGATCTTCTATCGGCGCGATTCCTCCGGAATGGTGGACGTGCACTCGCTTGATGGCATCTCGACCGGACAGGTCGCCGCCGTCGTCCACCCGACGTTCCTCTACGAGCTGCTCTGGAATCTCGGCGTTTTCGTCCTGCTGATATGGGTGGACCGCCGCTATCGGATCGGCCACGGCCGACTGTTCGCGTTGTACGTAGCGGCCTACTGCGTCGGGCGGTTCTGGGTGGAACTGCTCCGTGACGACACAGCCACCGAGATCGCCGGCATCCGGATCAACGTGTTCACCGCGACCTTCGTGTTCATCGGCGCGGTGGTGTACATGCTGCTGGCTCCGAAAGGTCGAGACGACCCCGCCACACTGCGCGGCAACCAGTCCCACGGGCCGGAGGACGAATCGCGCGTCGACGAGTTCGTCGAGGAATTGGTGGCTGTGGCCAGTGGAAGCGGCATTGTGGCCGCAGCCACTGTGGCGGGCGAGCACGAATCCGAAGACGCCCACGCCGCCGGCGATGACCAGTCGGACTTCGTCGATGCCGTTGCGGCCGAGGAGATGGCGACCGAGGCGGTACTGGAGACCGAACTCGCCGAGGCGGTCGCCGACTCCGGACCCGTCGTCGTGTACGCGGAGTCTCCGGAGGCCGAGACCGAGACCGTGGTGCGGTACGAGTCCGCCGCTGATGAGGCCGTCGAGAACGACACCGAGCCGGAAGCCGGGTTCGAGCCGGACGCAGAACCCGAAGCGGAAGCGGAATCGCCCGAACCTGACGTTGAGCCGGAGGCCGAGACTTTCGAGCCCGATGTCGAGCCCGAAGCCGAGCCCGAAGCCGAGCCGGAAGTCGAGGCCGAAGCTGAGCCCGAACCCGAACCCGAAGTCGAGCCGGAAGCCGAGGCTGAAGTCGAGCTTGAGGCCGAGGCCGTT
>JAIOQK010000066.1 GCA_021413425.1 Mycobacterium sp. | reverse complement strand
CCCCCATATCGCCCGTGGGTCTGAGCACCGGAATCCAGTCCGGCCAGTCACAGACAACATCCGGGAGGCCGTGGTGGGTGTGGTCGCCGGTGGTGCCCTCGGTGGGATCCGGACGCTGCCAGGAACCGCGGGCGACAGCCCTCGGATCCCGGGAAGTCCGTTCGACGCGGCGCGGACCCGGGTTGCCCGCTGCCGCGGTGCCGTCCGCGCCCTTCTCGGCGGTGCCGCCGTCCTCGGCCGTGCCCGGGCCGATGCCGACAACGCCTGCCAACACCACACCGACGACGACGGTCCAGCTCATTGCCAGAGCTCGCCGACCCGACCGGTTCACGGACACTTCCTCGACTTCTACTCCGGCGCCGCTAGGCGCCGGCGGTTTGCGGATGCCGCCGTAATTGTCCCATATCCGCAGGTCGTGAAACCGTGCGTTGGACCGGGCGATAAGGTTCGACCCAACCGATCGCGAGTAATTCTCGCCGATCGCCGACCACCACTTCCGGAGGCAGCCGCGATGGGCCTGTTCACCAAGCGCAAGAGCCGCGCCACCCGGCGCGCCGAGGCCCGCGCGCTCAAGTCCCGCGCCAGACTCGAGGCGAAGCTCGCCGCAAAGAACGAGTCCAAGCGCATCAGGATGGCCGGACGCACGGAGGACAGGGCGATCAAGGCCCAGCTGAAGGCGCAGCGCGACGCGGATAAGACCGCCGTGAAATTAGCTCAGACCGAGCTCCGGACCGCCCGCGAGGGTCGGCTTCTGTCCCCCGGACGGGTGCGCCGCCTCCTGACCGTGTCGCGGCTGGTCGCTCCGGTGGTGGTTCCGGTGGCCTATCGGGCGGCCGTGGCCGCCCGTGGCGCGATCGACGAGCGCCGGGCCGATCGGCTCGGTGTGCCGCTGACCGCGCTGGGTCAGTTCTCCGGACAGGGCGGCCGGCTGTCCGCCCGCATTGCCGGCGCCGAGAGTTCGCTGCGCCAGGTCGCGGCGAACAAGCCGAAGGACTCCGAGACCCGGGCGTTCGTGGCCGCCGTGACCGAGCGGCTGACGGCCCTGTCCGCGGCGGTGACCGCCGCGGAGAACATGCCCGGCCAACGCCGCCGCGCCGCCCAGCAGTCCATCGCCGATCAACTCGACGGGATCGAGGCCGACCTGATGTCCCGACTGGGGGTGTTGTGAGTGACTGCGTTGCTGCGCGTAGTCGTCTGTGCGCTGGTAGGTGCGGCCCCCGCCCTCACCGGTATGCCGGTTGCGTCGGCCCATACCGCCCTGATCTCATCCGACCCGGCCGCTGACGCCACACTCACCGCAGGGCCCGCCACGGTGAGCGCCACCTTCAACGAGGACCTGCAGCCCTCGTTCGCGGCGATGACCGTCGTCGGACCGGACGCCAATCTGTGGTCCGCGGGTGACCCGCGGGTCAGCGGTGCTGTGGTGAGTGTTCCTCTGCGGCCGCTGGGTCCGTCCGGCAGGTACGCGGTCAACTATCGGGTGACATCGGCCGACGGGCACGTTGTATCAGGGTCATGGTCGTTCACGGTGACCACGGCCACTACCGCGGTACCGGGTCCGGCCGCGTCGAATGAAACTCCAGGTACCCCGATTCCCCTGTGGCCCTTCATCATTGGGATAGGGGCGCTCGTCGCCGGCGCGGCGACATGGGGACTGCGCCGGCGGTCATGAGGCTGGCAGAATTTATATTGGCTCGTGCGGCTGACCACGGTCCGCACCGACTCGAAGGAGCGTTCACATGACAGACCCCCAGGGTCCGGCCGAGCCCGCAACAGACCCGCAGGGTCGGGGCGAGTCCACGTCCGATCAGAACCCGCCTGCGCCGGCGAAGCTGCCTGCCAAAGCGGCCAAGAAAGCGCCCCCGGCGAGGATCGCCAAGAAAGCCTCAGCGAAGCCTGCCAAGAAGGCCCCGGCAAAGGCGACGAAGAAGGCAGCTCCCCGGAAAGCGCCGGCAGCGAAGGCTCCGAGCGCGCCGCAGGCCCTGGAAGCGCGCCCCGCCGCCCCGGCGATCGAGGCCGCACCGGTTCAGGCGGCCCTGGCCGGTGGCGCCGGTACGGCCCCGGCGCCACCCGCTGTCCCACTTGCCGACCGCCACGGCGGCACAGGGTTGCGGCGCGGGCTGACGATCGCACTGGCGGCTCTGGTGGCGGTTTTACTGCTGCGCCGGCTGCGGCGCGGCTAATCGCCGGCTTCGATGGTTGACTTCCGCCCCACCGCCGATCTCGTCGATGAGATCGGGTCCGATGTTCGCAGCTGCGATCTTCAACTGCGCCAGTACGGCGGCCGGCGTGAGTTCGCCGGTCCGATCCGCACCGTGCGATGCCACCAGGACAACGCCCTGCTGAAGTCGGTGCTGTCGGAGCCCGGGTCCGGCCGCGTCCTCGTCGTCGACGGCGGCGGCTCGCTGCACAGCGCACTGATCGGCGATGTGATCGCCGAACTGGCCCGAACCAATGGGTGGTCCGGCCTGGTGGTTAACGGTGCCGTGCGTGACGCGTCCACTCTCGCGACTCTCGACATCGGAATCAAGGCGCTCGGAACCAACCCCCGCAAGAGTGCTAAAGCCGGCGCCGGTGAGCGCGACTGTGTGGTGAGCTTCGGCGGCGTGGACTTCGTGCCGGGGGAGTTGGCCTTCAGCGATGACGACGGCATCGTCGTGGTTTCCGACGCCGTGGTGTCTGACAACTAGTGTGTTTGGAATGTCGGAGCAGTACCCGCCGGCCAGGCCCGTCATCGCCCGCATGGCGCTGTTCTGCCTCCTTGCCGGGGTGCTGACCGCGGGATTGCTCTTCCCGGTGGCCGGCGGAGTTGGCGTCGCCAGTAACCGCGCGTCGGAGACGGTCTCACAGGGTTCGGCCGACATCGTCGGCGGCGATGTGCCGGCTGTCTCGACAATGGTGGACGCGGCGGGGAATCCGATCGCCTGGCTGTATGTCCAGCGACGGTTCGAGGTGCCTTCCGACCGCATCGCCGACACGATGAAACTCGCCATCGTCTCGATCGAGGACAAGCGCTACGCCGACCATAACGGCGTGGATCTACAGGGCACCCTGACGGGACTGGCCGGATTCCTCAAAGGAGCGGTCGACAGCCGCGGCGGATCCACCATCGAGCAGCAGTACGTCAAGAACTTCACTCTTCTGGTCAGCGCTGAAACCGACGAGCAGCGCCAGGCCGCGGTGGAGTCGACACCGACCCGCAAGCTGCGCGAGATTCGCACGGCGTTGGCCCTGAACAAGGTCCTGACCAAGCCGGAGATTCTCACCCGGTATTTGAATCTGGTGCCCTTCGGCAATGGCTCCTACGGTGTTCAGGACGCCGCGCGGACGTACTTCGGTGTTGACGCCGCGCGACTCAACTGGCAGCAGGCTGCCCTGCTGGCAGGGCTCGTACGGTCGACCAGTTCGCTCAACCCCTACACCAACCCACAGGGTGCACTGGACCGGCGGAATCTCGTGCTCGACACGATGATCGAGAACCTGCCGGACTACGCCGATGAACTCCGCGCCGCCAGGCAGCAGCCGCTGGGCGTTCTGCCGCAGCCGAATTCACTTCCCCAGGGCTGTATTGCGGCGGGCGACCGGGCGTTCTTCTGTGACTACGCGCTGGAGTATCTGTCCCGGGCGGGCATCAGTAAGGAGGAGGTGGCCCGAAACGGCTACCTGATCCGCACCACGTTGGACCCGAAGGTGCAGAACAGCGTCAAGCAGGCGATCAATGCCGTCGCCAGCCCGACCCTGGACAGCGTGGCCAGTGTCATGAGCGTCATCCGGCCCGGTAGGGAATCCCACCGGGTTCTGGCGATGGGGGACAACCGCGGCTACGGCCT
>JAIOQK010000436.1 GCA_021413425.1 Mycobacterium sp. | reverse complement strand
TGATCGAGCGCGGCCGGGCGCAGGCCCGGCAGTAGGTAGCGACGGGCGCAGGTCAACTGACCCCCCAACCTCCCGCGACATCCACCCCAGGGCTGTGCTGGGGGTCGCTCACACGACCGTGAGGTCGATCTCGCGGGGGGGGTGTTACTCCTCCCCGGGGTCCGGCTCGGCCACCCGGTAGGGCTGCGCCTCACCGGCCGGCGAGGCATCAGCCCGGATCCGCTCGACTTCGGCGTCGGCGGCACGGGCCCGCGCCAGCAGTTCCTCCATGCGGTGGGCGGTGTCGGGGACGGTGTCGCGCACGAACGCCAGCGTGGGGGTGAACTTCACCCCGGTGCCGGCCCCGACCTTGGTCCGCAGCACGCCCTTGGCGCTCTCCAGCGCCGTGGCCACCCCGGCGTAGTCGGGTTCCTCGGTCAGGGAGCGCCCGATCACGGTGTAGAACAGGGTCGCGTCGTGCAGGTCACCGGTCACCTTCGCGTCGGTGATCGTCACCCCGGCCAGCCGCGGATCCTTGATCTCGTACTCGATCGCCGAGGCGACGATGGTGGAGATCCGCTTGGCCAGGCGCTTCGCCCGTGCGGGGTCGGCCATCAGCGTTAGACCCGCGCCTTCTCGACCAACTCGTAGGTCTCGATCACGTCGCCCTCCTTGATGTCGGAGTACGTCACCGTCAGACCGCATTCGTAACCCTCGCGGACCTCGGTGACGTCATCCTTCTCCCGTCGGAGCGAGGACACGGTGATGTTCTCGGCGACCACGACGTTGTCGCGCAGCAGTCGCGCCTTGGCGTTGCGGCGCATGATCCCGGACTGCACCAGGCAGCCCGCGATGTTGCCCACCTTCGAGGACTTGAACAGCGCCCGAATCTCCGCGCGGCCGAGTTCCTTCTCCTCGTAGATCGGCTTGAGCATGCCCTTGAGGGCCTTCTCGATCTCGTCGATCGCCTGGTAGATCACCGAGTAGTAGCGGATCTCCACACCCTCGCGGTTGGCCAGTTCGGTGGCCTTGCCCTCGGCGCGCACGTTGAAGCCGATGATGATGGCGTCCGACGCCGAGGCAAGGTTGACGTTGGTCTCGGTGATGCCACCGACACCGCGGTCGATGACGCGCAACTCCACCTCGTCGTCGATCGCGATGCCCAGCAGGGCCTCCTCGAGTGCCTCGACCGTGCCGGCGTTGTCGCCCTTGAGGATCAGGTTGAGTTGGCTGGTCTCCTTCAGCGCCGAATCCAGATCCTCAAGGCTGATGCGCTTGCGGGCCCGGGCCGCCAGTGCGTTGCGCTTGCGCGCGCTGCGGCGGTCGGCGATCTGGCGGGCGATGCGATCCTCGTCGACGACCAGAAGGTTGTCGCCGGCACCGGGCACCGAGGTGAAACCGATGACCTGGACCGGCCGGGACGGGAAGGCCTCGGTGACGTCCTCGCCGTGCTCGTCGACCATGCGGCGGACGCGGCCGTAGGCGTCGCCGGCCACGATCGAGTCACCGACGCGCAGTGTGCCGCGCGCGATGAGCACGGTGGCCACCGGGCCGCGACCGCGGTCCAGGTGTGCCTCGATCGCCACGCCCTGCGCCTCCATATCGGGGTTGGCCCGCAGGTCCAGCGAGGCGTCGGCGGTCAGCAGGACCGCCTCCTCCAGTGCCTGGATGTTGACGCCGTTCTTGGCCGAGATGTCGACGAACATGGTGTCGCCGCCGAAGTCCTCGGCCACCAGGCCGTACTCGGTGAGCTGCGACCGGATCCGCTGCGGATCGGCGCCCTCCTTGTCGATCTTGTTGACCGCCACCACGATCGGCACATCCGCCGCCTGCGCGTGGTTGATGGCCTCTACCGTCTGCGGCATGACGCCGTCATCGGCGGCCACCACCAGAATCGCGATATCGGTGGCCTTCGCGCCGCGGGCACGCATGGCGGTGAACGCCTCGTGGCCCGGGGTGTCGATGAAGGTGATCAGACGCTCGACGCCGTCATGGGTGACGGCGACCTGGTAGGCGCCGATGTGCTGGGTGATACCGCCGGCCTCGCCCTCGCGGACATTGGCCTGCCGGATGGTGTCGAGCAGTCGGGTCTTGCCGTGGTCGACGTGGCCCATGACGGT
>JAIOQK010000435.1 GCA_021413425.1 Mycobacterium sp. | reverse complement strand
AAGTCGACCTTGCGCAGCACCGAGCCGATGTACCAGCGCGGCATCAGGTTCATCGCGCCGGCGATGAGCTGGACGTACGGCGTCGACCGTTCGTTGCGGGCCTTGGTGGTGCGCTCGTGGGTCTCGCTGATCCGCTCGGCGGGGTCGGCCACTCCCACCGGCACGTCGAAACGCGCCAGCGTGATGTGGTTGCCGCCCATGTCGTCACCTTCTTTGCGGATGCTGATCGGCATCGTCAGGTGCAGATCGCCGACGGTGACGCCGTGCTTCTCGTGGTAGCGGCGCAGCCCCCCGGAGATACCGGCGACGAATGCGTCGTTGAGCGCGCCGCCGCTGCGGTGCCCGGCCTCCTTGAGTTTCGCCAGCGGCACCTCGTGTACGGCCAGCCGGCGTATCAGCGTGCGTTCCTTCATCAGCGGCGAGCCGGTTTCGGTCAACGGCCGCACGAACCGGTACACCGAAGCCGCCAGCTCGCCGTCCGACGCCGCGGTCTGCAGCGGCCTGCGCACCGCGTCGAACAACAGCTTGGGTGCGGCCCCCAGTGCGCCGGTGACCCCCTTGCCCACCAGTCCGAGGTCATAGCGGACGATATCGGCCACGTCATCGAAGTAGTCGCTGAGCATCCCGTGCTCGTGCACCTTTGGCTCCGCCGATTTGGTCTGCACCGACTCGATGCTGCGGGGCTCCTCGGTGAGGTCGAACAGTGTCATCGCGATCTGCACCCCGCCCACCCCGTCGGTCAGCGCGTGGTGGAATGTGCACAGCACCGCCGCGCCACCGTCGTCGAGTCCGTCGATCAGCGTCGCGGTCCACAGCGGCCGGGCCCGGTCGAAGTCCGACATCGCCGCCACCCGCGCCATCTCCAGCACACCCTCGAGGTTGCCCGGCTCGGGTGCCGACACCCGGCGCATGTGGAAGGTGAAGTCGAAATCGGGGGCGTCCTCCCAGCGCGGTGGCGTCGGTGCCGGTGACTCGACAACCCGTTGGCGCCAGATCGGCAGGCCGGCGGACAGCACCTCGAATCGTTGTCGCACCACATCCCAGTCCGGTGAGCGGTCCAGCATGATCACCGTCACCACCGTGGACCGCAGCCGCGGATCGGACTCCATCGCCCAGGTGAACGCATCGGTCTGGCTCATGAAATCGCTCATCGGATCCACGCTACGACTGCTGCCTGCGCCACGTCAGGGGCAAATGCGCAACTGGTGACTTTCTTCCCTGCCCTGTGTTGGCAGAATCCGGTGAATGCCCTCTTCCCGCCGCCGTGTTCACGACCGGCTGGCCGCGCTGCCCGGCGTGCGGCCGGTACGCCGGCCGGTGACCCGCGAGGGCGGCGAGTTCGATCTCTACTACGTGCGCACCGGACGCAAGAGCCGCCATCCGCTGGTCATCATCCCCGGCGGCCCGGGAATGGCGTCGATCGGTCACTATCTCCGGCTGCGGCGCCGGGCCGTGGCTTCGGGCCTCGACGTCATCATGATCGAGCACCGCGGGGTGGGCCTGTCGCGCCGCGACGACTCTAGCGCCGACCTGCCGCCCGACGCGCTGACCATCGAGGCGGTGGTCGACGACGTCGCGGCGGTACTCGACGACGCTCGCGTCGAGAGCGCGGTCGTGTACGGAACCTCCTACGGCAGTTACCTGGCGGCTGGTGTGGGCGCGGTCCATCCTGCGCGGGTGCGCGCGATGATCCTGGATTCACCGCTGCTCAATCACGCCGATATCGAGATCGTCCGTCAGGCGCTGCGCGGATTGCTCTGGGATGGCGCCGATCCGCTGGCCGCCAAGGTCCGCGCCCTGGACGTGCACGCGGCGATGACGCCCGCGGATGCCGAACTCGCCGCCATCGTCTACGGCCTCGGTGGCCCGTCGCTGCTCGCCAGCCACCTCGACCTGCTGCTCGACGGGCGCCCTCTGGTGTGGAACGCGATGCGCCGGGTCGGTCGGCGAATGGCGCAGCGGATCGTGCCCTTTCACAACGAGGTGGACCTGGTAGGCCCGATCGGGTTCCGGGAGCTCAACTTCGCCGGGATCCCGGACGGTCTGCCGCTGGACCCGGCCGTGGCGATGCGCGAGCACGCCGGCGGTGACACCCCGTTCGAGTGCGAACCGTTCGATCTGGTGGACCGGATGCCCGGGTTCGCCTGGCCGACCGTGGTCATCTGCGGTGGCCGGGATCTGACCACCCCGCCGGCGGTGGCCGAGCGGATCGCCGCACTGATACCGCATTCCGAGCTGGTCCGGCTGGCCACCGCCGGGCACAGCGTGCTGGACACCCGCGAGCGGGCGGCGCTCCGGATCGCCGAGGCGGTGTGCGCCGGCCACACCGACACGCTCGCCGCCCGTGGCGACGAGTTCGATGCCCTGCCCGCCGCTCCCGCGGTGCGGCTCGCGGGTGTGGCGTTGGCGGCAGCGGCGCGCATCGAAGCTGTGCTGCCGCGCCGGCTTACTTCATGAAACCGATTGCGCTGTAATTCAGGTCGCCCAGGCCGGACGGTCCGAAGTTGGCCAGCTTGCTGCGCACGCCCACGTTGCCCGGCGACTGGGTCAGCGCGAGGCTGAACACCTCTTCCCACAGCAGCTTGTCGACCTCGTTGGCCAGTGCGCGGGCCTTGGCCGGATCGAGTTCGTCGAGCACCGCTTCCACCTTGGCGTCGATCTCGGGGCTGGAGATCTTGCCGAAGTTGCTTTCGGCACCGGTGGTGAAGATCTGGTTGAGGCAGCACAGCGAGAACGCGTCACCCACCCAGGAGAACTGGGTGATATCGAAGTCGCCGACGTTGACATGGTTGGTGAAGAAGCCGTTGGCGCTCTTGACATCCAGTTCCATCTTCACGCCGATCTGGGCCAGGCTGTTCTGGGCGACCTGCGCGGTCTGCCGGCCGGTCGGGGAGTCGTAGAGAACGTTGCGGATCGTCAGCGGTTTGCCGTCCTTCTCCCGGAATTGGCCGTTGAGCTTCCAGCCCAGCGCGTCGAGTTCGGCCTTGGCCTTCTCCGGGTCGTAGCCGACGACGGCACTGTTGTCCTGGTAGCCCTCTTGACCGGCCACGAAGATGTGGTTGCCCAGCGGTGTCGGGTTGTCCACCAGTCCGCGCTGGATCACGTTGGCGATGGCCTGGCGGTCGATGCCTTTGGCGACGGCCTGCCGCAATGCCTTGTCGGCCAGGATCGCCCCGGGCGCACCGTTGAACGTCATGTGATACCAACTCGGCCCGGGTGCGCGCCGGATCGAGATGCCCTCGGTGCGCTGCGCGACGGTCAGTTCGTCCAGTGAGGCGATCCCGGTGGCGTCGATGGTGTTGTTCTGCAGCGCCGGGATCCGGGCGGCGTCGTCAAGGACGAGGAAGGTGAACGAGTCCAGAATCGGCGGCGGTCCCCACCATTTCGGGTTGCGGGTCAATGTGATTCGCTGCGCCGTGCGGTCGACGCCTGAGACCATGAACGGCCCGGCCGAGGGGCCGGGTCCGTTGAGCTGCGCCTTGTTGAAGGCCTCCGGGGTGGCGGTCATGCTCTTGGGCAGCAGCATGGTGTTGCCGGCGAACATGCCTCGCCACTCCGGGTAGTGCTGGGCGAAGGTCATCACCGCCTGGCGGTCGTCGACGCCGCGGGTCACCGACTCCACCCGGTCGGAGCCGTTGGGGGACGCGATCGCGAACGCCTCGTCCTTGCCGCTGGTGGCGTAGATCTGGGCGGCGATGTCCTCCCAGGTGATCGGGGTGCCGTCGGTCCAGGTGGCGTTGGGGTTGATGGTGTAGGTGACCACCTGTGGGTCGGTCTTGGTCAGCTCGACGTTGGTGAAGTAGTCGGTGTTGACCGTCATCGACCCGTCCGGGGAGATCACGAATGCCCGCGGCATGGTCGGCCGCAGCAGCGACGCGGTGTCGGCCAGGTTGCCGTCGATGTGCAGGGTGTTGAAGTTGTCCGGCAGCGACCCGATCGACAGCCGCAGGTTGCCGCCTGGGACCAGGGTGGCGGGGTCCTGCGGGTTGATGTCACTGGCGTTGCCGAGTTGGGCACCGGCACCGGTGGACGGGGTCCGCGTGCCGGAGGAGCACCCGGCGACGACGAGGAGCGCCGCCATTCCCACCGCGAGCAGACGCAAAGTCGCCGCGACATGCCGTGTTGAGAGGGATTTTGTGTCTGCTCGCCGAAGGGTCACGGCCCTGATGCTAGCGGCGGGCGGGGTCCGGTTGGGGGATCGCGGCCAGCAGGGTCCGGGTATAGGGGTGCTGGGGGCGGGTGAACACCTCATCGCTGTCGCCGTACTCGACGAT
>JAIOQK010000259.1 GCA_021413425.1 Mycobacterium sp. | reverse complement strand
CGCCACGGTCCTGATCTCAGCGACCTCGCGCCGCGAAGGCCCGAAGGCTCCGAAGGATCAGCAGGAGCCCAGGGTCTGGCGGATGGTGCTGACCCTGGAGCGCGACGGTTCGGCGATCAAGATGTCGGGCGTGGAGTTCGTTTAACGCGATGGGCAGACCCGAACCGTCGTGGCGCCGGTTCGCCGCCACCGCCGCCGCCCGCCGCGACGCCCCGGCTGGTGACTACCACGCCTCTGGCAGTGGTCGGTGGATCATCCGGCCCGCTTCTGGCGGGCGGTCTGGGAGTTCTTCGACATCCACGCGGCCCGGGGGCCCGGCGAGGGCGAGGCGGCGGTGCTCGCCGATGCCGCCATGCCCGGCGCCCGATGGTTTCCCGGGGTCGAACTGAACTACGTCGATCAGGTGCTGCGGCACCGGGACCTACCCGGCGCCGCCATCATCGGCGTCGACGAGGACGGCTCCCGGCAGCGAATCGACTGGGCGGCGCTGCCGGGCCGGATCGGTGCGGTCGCCGCCGAACTGCGCCGCCTCGGCGTGCGGCCCGGGGACCGGGTGGCCGCTTACCTGCCTGATATCGCCGACGCGGCGGTGACCTTCCTGGCCACCGCCGCCGTCGGGGCGGTGTGGTCGTCCTGCGGGCAGGACTATGCGCCCGCCGGGGCGGCCGCCCGGTTGGGTCAGCTGGAACCGCGCGTGCTGTTCAGCGCCAGCGGCTACCGGCTCAACGGAACCTGGGTCGACAAGCGCATCGATACAGCCGATCTGGCGGCCCAGCTGCCCGGTGCGCCACCGGTGATCTATCTCGACGGCGAGGACTACCGCGACATCGTCGCCCAGCCGGTCGAACCTGAGGTGACCGCGGTGCCGTTCGACCATCCGCTGTGGGTGCTGTTCACCTCCGGCACCACCGGCCGGCCCAAGGGCATCGTGCACGGCCACGGCGGGGTGCTGCTCGAACACCTCAAGGCCGCCGGCCTGCACGCCGATCTGGGACCGGCCGATGTGTTCTTCTGGCAGACGGCCCTGAGTTGGATGATGTGGAACTTCCGCACCGCCGGGCTGCTCTGCGGTGCGACGGTGGTCTCCTACAGCGGCCACCCGATGCACCCCGACGCCGACCGGCTCTGGAGCCTGCTGGAGTCTGAGCAGGTCAGCTACTTCGGCACCAGCCCGGGCCATCTGCTGGCGTCGCGCAAAGCGGGCCGCCATCCCGGGGCCGAGCATGATCTGAGCCGGCTGCGCACCCTGGGCAGCACCGGCTCGCCACTGCCGGGCGACCTGTTCGAATGGGCCACAGCCGAAGTGGGACCACACATCGAGGTGTCCTCGGTGAGCGGCGGCACCGACGTCGTCACCGCCTTCGCCGGCGGAACGACCGGGGTGCGGGCGCGGCCCGGGGAACTGGCCACCCGCTACCTCGGGGTGGCGCTGCAGGCGTGGTCCCCGCAGCGGCGGCCGCTGATCGGCGAGGTGGGCGAGATGGTGATCACCGCACCGATGCCGTCCATGCCGATCGGTTTCTGGGACGACGCCGATGGATCCCGTTACCGCGCAGCATATTTCAACCACATATGGGACGACGGTCCGGCGCCGGGGGTGTGGCGTCACGGCGACTGGGTGACCATCACCGACCGCGGCTCGCTGGTGATCCACGGCCGCAGCGACGCGACGCTGAACCGGCACGGGATCCGGATGGGCTCGGCCGACATCTACGAGGCGGTGGAAGCCATAGACGCGATCACCGAGGCGTTCATCCTCGGTGTCGACGGTCCCGACGGGGCCTACTGGATGCCGCTGTTCGTCACGCTCGCGCCTGGGCACACCCTCGATGACGACCTGGTGAACACCATCCGCACGCGGATCCGCACCGTGCTGTCGCCGCGGCACGTGCCCGACGAGGTGATCGCCGCGCCGGGCATCCCGCACACCCGCACCGGCAAGAAACTCGAGGTGCCGGTGACCGCGATCCTGGCCGGGCGCACCGAGGTGTCACTCGATCCGCGCTCGATCGACCACCCGGAACTGATCGACTGGTACCGGGACCAGGGCCTCCGGCATAAATGGGGATAGCACTGCCGCGCTAGGTTGAGTTCATGGATAGACCGACGGTGTTCATCTCCGGCGCAGCGGCCGGCATCGGCCGGGCCACCGCACAGAAGTTCGCCCGGCAGGGCTACCGGGTCGGTGCCTACGACGTCGACCTGGCCGGTCTGAGTTCGCTGCGCGAGGAGATCACGGCCACCGGCGGCGAGGTGGCGATCGGCGAGCTGGACGTCACCAACGCCGACGACTGGGCACAGCAACTGGAGGCGTTCACCGGGCCGTCGCGCCGGCTGGACATCCTGATCAACAACGCCGGCGTGCTGAGCTCGGGACGCTTCGAGGAGATTCCGCTGGCGACTCAGCGGCGCATCGTGGACGTCAACGTCTACGGGGTGATGGCCGGGCTGCACACCGCATTCCCCTATCTGCGCGACACCGCGCGCTCGCAGGTGGTCAACCTCTGCTCGGCCTCGGCGATCTACGGCCAGCCGGAACTGGCGACCTACTCGGCCACCAAGTTCGCGGTACGCGGTCTCACCGAGGCCCTCGAGCTCGAATGGCGCCGGCACGGCATCCGGGTGCTGGCGATGTGGCCGCTGTTCGTCAGCACCGCGATGGTCGACGGCGTCGAGACCGGCAGCACCCGCACACTCGGCGTCCACCTGAGCGCCGAGGACGTCGCCGAGGCGATCTGCTCGGCCACCCAGAACCGCACCCGATTCGCTCGGGTGCACTACCCGGTGGGCCGGCAGACCAAGGTGCTGTCCACGCTGTCGCAGGTCTCCCCGAACTGGGTTCAGCGGCTGATGAACAAGACCGTCACCCGCAGCTGAATCCCGGGCCCGGCCTAGCTCGCCGAGCTGCTCGGCACCCGCGGGGGTTGCTGGTTCTGGACGAACGACGAGCACAGCGCAAGTTTGCTGGCCACACAGGGCACCCCGTTGATAACCGGGGTGATCACCGGGGCCAGGCACTGCGAGTTGTACGGGTTGGGAACGAAGCCGGGTCCGCAGGTCTGCGCGGTCGACCCGGGAGCCAGCACCACGCCGCCGACCACCAGGGCACCGGCAAGTGCGCCCAGGCAGGCGGTGTCAGCCAAAACTCGCTGCAAGCGGATCGTCATGGTCATCCTTTGCTGTCAACAATCACGGTACGCGTACGATTCCTCCTATGTCTGAACCGACGTCGACCACCGACGAATCCCCCAAGCCGGCCGTCTCCCGAGAGGCTCTCCGCCTGGAGTCCAGCCCGCGCTGGATGGCCCCGGCCGCGCTGGCACTGGCCGTGCTGGCCGCCATCGGCGCCGGCGTCGCCCTGTTCAAGCCCGCCCCGGAGTCCAGCGGCCCGGGCGCCAGCTCCGATCCCAAGGCCCAGGTGTGCACCGCGTTCGACACCGTCAGCAAGGCGGTCTCGATCCAAACCAAGCGCAACCCCGGCCCCGACCTCGGCCCGGCCACACCGATCGCGGCCGAGGCGATCGCCGCCAACGCCAGGCTGTCGATGGCCGGCGGCGCCAGCTACATGCTCGATCAACTGCCCTCCAACGCCCCCAAGCAACTCGCCGACGAGGTGCGCTCCTTCGCGACCGGACTCAACGGCGTCGCGATGAACGCCCTGGCCGGGGTGTCCAACGACAAGGAGCCCCAGGCGGGTCTGCTGAAGTCGGTCGAGGAGTCGAACAAGAAAATCGCGGAGTTCTGCAAGTAGCGGTTCTGCGTGACTAGCGGTCTCGTTCAGCCACCGTTCACACGGTGTTCGGCTGTTGTGCGCGGGGTGGGCGACAACCCGCCATAGTGCTGCCGTTGCATTCCCCTAGCCGGAGTCGCGATCTCGCGGCCCGTAGCGAAGGGAACCGCCAAATCGTGTCTCGATCCATCACGCCTGCTGCCCGCGCAATCCTCCCGTTGCTCTCGGCCGGATTCCTCGGCGCGGCAGTGGCCGGCAGCGCATTGCTGACGCCGCAGTCGAGCGGGCGCATTCCCGAACTGATGTTGACGACGATCGAGTGCCGAGTCGGTGACGCCCTGTGCCAGAGCACCGGCGGATTGATCGGGCAGTCCGGGAACGCCGATGCCGGTGTCGCATTCGCGACCGCCTCTGGCGACTTCTTCGGGTTCCTGTTCGGCAACGGCACGCCCGATCATCCCAACGCCGGACTGCTGATCGGTGACGGCTACGACTTCACTGAAAACGATGTCGACGTCACCCCGAACTGCGTGGCGGGCTCACCGTGCAACGGTGGAAACGCCGGCCTGCTGTTCGGCAACGGCGGCAACGGCTATGACGGCGGCAACGGCGGCAACGCCTATCTGTACGGTCTGGGCGGCAACGGCGGCAACGCCGTCGACTTTGGAATTGTGGGTGAGAACAATAACGGCGGCAACGGCGGGCAGGGCGGAATCCTGGGCGGCACCGACAGCTCCGGAAACTTCTTCAGGGGTGGCGGCGGCAATGGCGGTAACGGCATTCGCGGTGGCCGCGGCGGTAACGGCGGTGACGCCGGCTGGGGATTGGATCTGATCCCGGCAGTCATCGACCGGGTGACGGGCCTCTCGCTCAATGTCGACGGCAACGGAGTGCTGGGCGTCGGTCTGTTCTCGTACTCCGGGCCCGGCGGCAAGGGTGGAAACGGCGGCGACGGATTTGTCGGGCTGGTGAACGGGACGCTGGTGAGCATTCCCAACGGCGGCGCCGGAGGAAACGGCGGCGACTCGGCTTTCCTGCCGCTCTTCGATCCCGGAACATCGGTGCACACCGGTGGCAACGGCGGAAGCGGGTGGAATAACCCAGCCGGCGCCGGCGGCAACGGCGGCGACGCAGGATACGGCGGCAATGGCGGGCTCTGGGGAGCCGAGCCCGGCGCGGCCGGTGGCAATGGCGGAGCCGGCGGCACCGGGACGATCGCGGGTGGCCAGGGCGGCAACGGCGGCGCGGGCGGAACGGGCAGCCTGCTGGCCGGCAGCGGCGGCAACGGCGGCGTCGGCGGCAACGGCGGCAACCCCGGCACC
>JAIOQK010000065.1 GCA_021413425.1 Mycobacterium sp. | reverse complement strand
TGTTCGGGCATCAGGGTCGGGAGTATCCCGATCATCACGATGTGGGCGCCGTCGGTGTTGGCCTTGGTTTCGGCCGCATTCAGGCTGGCCCGGACCTCTCCTTCGAGTTCCAGCGCGGTGCGTCCCGGCAGCGGCCGAGGCGGAACGTTGAATTCGATGTTGTATGCGCCCAGTTCCGTCTGATAGGCCGGATCGGCGATGGCGGCCAGCACCTCTTGGTTCTGCATCGCCGGCTGGTAGTCGCCGTCGACCAGATTGCACTCGATCTCCATGCCGGTCAGTGGCCTGTCGAATTCGAAACTGGATTCGGTCAGCATGGTCTCGAAGACATCGAGACACAGCTGGACCTTCTGCCGGTACTGCTGACGATGCGCCCGGCTGTAGCTGGTGTGCCTGACCTCTTCACCCACGATGATGATGCAACCCGGTCGCTGTCATCCGCGCAAGAGATCACCCGGCGCGGCAGACGGCCACGAGCTGCGGAGCGAAGCCGGAATGCGAATGCCCATGTGAACCGTGGTCGGCGATGGCAGACTCCCGTGCAGTATCGCGCCGGACCCGAGGAGCACCGTTGGCCGACTTCGTCGCCTCCATCGACCAGGGCACCACCAGCACCCGCTGCATGATCTTCGACCACAATGGGATCGAGGTCGGCCGCCACCAGCTTGAGCACGAGCAGATCCTGCCGCGGGCCGGCTGGGTGGAACACAACCCGGTGGAGATCTGGGAACGCACACAGAGCGTGGTGATGTCCGCGCTGAACAACACGAAGCTCTCGGCCACCGATCTGGTGGCCCTGGGGATCACGAATCAGCGGGAGACCACGCTGGTGTGGAACCGCAAAACCGGCAGGCCCTATCACAACGCGATCGTCTGGCAGGACACCCGAACCGACCACATCGCGGCCGCACTGGACCGCGACGGCCGCGGCGATGTGATCCGCCGCAAGGCCGGCTTGCCGCCGGCCACCTACTTCTCCGGCGGCAAGTTGCAGTGGCTGCTGGAGAACGTCGACGGACTGCGCGCCGACGCCGAAAGCGGCGAGGCCCTGTTCGGCACACCCGACACCTGGGTGCTGTGGAATCTCACCGGCGGCACGCAGGGTGGTGTGCACGTTACCGATGTGACCAACGCCAGCCGTACCATGCTGATGAATCTGGAGACCCTCGACTGGGATGACGAGCTGTTGGGCTTCTTCGGGATCCCGCGCGCGATGCTGCCGTCGATCCGACCGTCTTCCTCGCCGGAGCCGTACGGATTGACCCATCCGGACGGACCCGCCGACGGCGAGGTCCCGGTGACCGCGATCCTGGGTGACCAGCAGGCCGCGATGGTTGGTCAGGTGTGTCTCAAACCCGGCGAAGCCAAGAACACCTACGGCACCGGAAACTTCCTGCTGCTCAACACCGGCGAGAAGATCGTCCGCAGCAAGAACGGACTGTTGACCACCGTGTGTTACCAGTTCGGTAACGCGAAACCCGTTTATGCCCTTGAGGGTTCGATCGCAGTGACCGGTTCGGCGGTGCAATGGCTTCGCGACCAGTTGGGCATCATCAGCGGTGCCTCCGACAGCGAGACCCTGGCCAGGCAGGTCGAGGACAACGGTGGGGTGTACTTCGTGCCCGCGTTTTCCGGGCTGTTCGCACCGTACTGGCGGTCCGATGCGCGCGGCGCCATCGTCGGCCTGTCGCGCTTCAACTCCAACGCCCACGTCGCGCGGGCCACCCTGGAGGCCATCTGCTACCAGAGCCGCGATGTGGTCGATGCGATGGCCGCCGACTCCGGGGTACCTCTGCAGGTGCTCAAGGTCGACGGCGGGGTGACCCTCAACGAGTTGTGCATGCAGATTCAGGCCGACGTGCTCGGAGTTGACGTGTCGCGCCCGAAGGTGCCCGAGACCACCGCACTGGGCGCGGCGTACGGCGCCGGCCTGGCGGTCGGGTACTGGTCCGACCCCGAAGACCTGCGTGCAAACTGGCATGAGGATCGCCGCTGGACACCCACCTGGACCGAGGAGCAGCGGGAGAAGGGCTACGCGGGGTGGCGTAAGGCAGTCCAGCGAACTCTGGACTGGGTCGAGGTTTAACTGACTAAAGTGTCGGTATGACGGACACCGCCACTGACCTAGGTAATCTCCCGACCGGCGACGCGGCGAACGAGGGCGATGCCGGCCCCTTCCATATGCGGGGCAACTACGCGCCAGTACCCGACGAGTTGACCGCCTACGACCTTCCGGTCGACGGAGCGATTCCGCCGGAACTGGACGGCTGGTATCTGCGCAACGGATCCAACCCCCGCACCACAACCGGCCACTGGTTTCTCGGCGACGGGATGATCCACGGTGTCCGCATCGAGAACGGGGCGGCCAAGTGGTACCGCAACCGCTGGGTGCGCACCGAGAGTTTCGAGCACCCGTTCGGGGTGTACAACGCTGATGGAACCCGCAACCTCCGATCGTCGGTGGCCAACACCCACGTCGTCAACCACGCGGGAAAGACACTGGCGCTGGTGGAGTCGTCGCTGCCGTACGAGATCACCAAAGACCTCGAGACGGTCGGCTGCTACGACTTCGGCGGCAAGCTCAACGACTCGATGACCGCGCATCCCAAGATCTGTCCGACGACTGGCGAGTTGCATTTCTTCGGCTACGGGAACCTCTTCGCGCCCCACGTCAGCTACCACCGGGTCGACGCAGACGGGGTGCTGACGGTCAACCGGCCGGTGGAGGTTCCGGCGCTGACCATGATGCATGACTTCGCGATGACCTCTGAGCACGTGATCTTCATGGATCTGCCGATCGTGTTCAACCTCGACATCGCGATCGGTGGGAAGGGCGATATGCCGTTCCGCTGGGAGGATGACTACGGCGCCCGTTTCGGAGTGTTGCTCCGTGACGACCCCTTCGGAGAGGTGCGCTGGTTCGATATCGCGCCGTGCTACATCTTCCACGTCGCAAATGCATATGTCGACGGCGATTCCATTGTGCTCCAAGCGGTTCGGTACCCCGAGTTGTGGCGCAACGACGGCGGTTTTGGGCAGAGCGGTGTGCTGTGGGAGTGGAGGCTCGACACCAGAACCGGTTCGGTGAGCGAGCGCCAACTCGACGAGCGCGCGGTTGAGTTCCCCCGCATCGATGATCGGTTGGCCGGAATGCCCGCCCGCTACGCCGTCTCCGTCGGAGACGCGCGGCTTGTGCGCTACGACATGACGACCGGTTCGGCGGTCGAGCACACATTCGGCGCGGCCGACGCCCCCGGTGGACCCGGCGAGGCGGTATTCGTACCGTCGCCCTCGGGTGCGGCCGACGAGACCAACGGCTGGTACATCGCCTACGTGTACGACCCCGTGGAGGACAGCAGTGATCTGGTGATCCTGGACGCCTCCGACTTCGCCGGCGCCCCAGTGGCCCGGATCCGGATGCCGCGCCGGGTGCCGTACGGCTTCCACGGCAACTGGATTCCCAACGCCTGACCCGCGCACCGCGGGGGTAACGTCAGACGTTATGGCTGCACTGAAAGACCGGTTGAGAGCTGATCTCACCGAGTCGATGAAGAACCAGGACAAGCTGCGCACGGCAACGCTGCGCATGATGCTGGCGGCAATCCAGACCGAAGAGGTGTCCGGCAAGCAAGCCCGTGAACTCACCGATGACGACGTCATCAAGGTGCTTGCCCGTGAGTCGAAGAAGCGTGGCGAAGCCGCTGAGATCTACACCCAGAACGGCCGTGGCGAACTGGCCGCCGAGGAGCACGCCGAGGCCCGCATCATCGACGAATACCTGCCCACGCCACTGAACGACGCGGAGGTGGCCGACGTGGTGGATACCGCCATCGCTGAGGTCGCCGAGCAACTCGGCGAGCGCCCGTCGGTCAAGCACATGGGGTTGGTGATGAAGGCGGCGACCGCCATCGCCGCAGGTAAGGCGGATGGCTCCCGGCTTTCGGCGGCGGTCAGAGAGCGACTCTGAGGAATCCATGACTACGACGACGAATCGCGGACCCGTTAAAGCGCTGGTGGTGATCACCTACCTCGCGATGATCGTGACCAATTACCTGGCAAACACGCTGCCTCTCAACGGCCGCAGCACCGGCGATGTGTCCGAGGCCTATCCGAGTCTGTTCACCCCCGCCGGGATCACCTTCTCCATCTGGGGAGTGATCTACCTGCTGCTCGGCGCCCACGTGCTGTATCAGTTGGGTCTGTTCCGCGATCAACCGGACAGTGCCGAGCAGACGGCGCTGCTCAACCGCGTCGGTGTGTTGTTCTCCGTGTCGTCGCTTGCGAACACCGTATGGGTGTTTGCGTGGCATTACGACCTGATCCCGCTGTCAGCGGTTCTGATCGTGACGATCCTGGTGTGCCTGGCATTGATCGTCACCACACTGCGCAGGGCAAATCTCACCGGGCGCCAACGGTGGCTCATCGGCGTGCCGTTCAGCGTCTACTTCGGGTGGATCACGGTGGCAGTGGTGGCCAACATCACCGTGCTGCTGGTGAGCTTGCGCTGGGATGGTTTCGGACTCTCGGACTCGACATGGGCCGCGGCCATGGTCCTGGTTGCAATGGGTATCGGCACCCTCACCATGATCCGCAACCGCGACGTCGCCTACGGTCTGGTCTTGATCTGGGCCTACGCCGGAATCCTGTTGAGGCAGACCTCAGCCGACGGTTTCAACGGCCGCTACCGGGAGATCATCGCCGCGGTGATCGCCTCGCTGGTGATCTTCGTTCTGGCGGAGGCGGCGATCGTCCGGCGCCGCGCGGACAGGTCGCTGACACCGTCCTAGTCCGCCTCAAGTCGGGGTGGCGGGATTCGAACCCACGACCTCTTCGTCCCGAACGAAGCGCGCTACCAAGCTGCGCCACACCCCGCGTGAAGCCCGGCCAGCTTATCGCACCGCTTGTGTCAGAAGCCAAACGGCTAGCGGCCGGGGCAGCCCGTGGTGACCGGCCATGAGCAAGCGGCCTCGAACTCCTCCAGCACCGCCGCGTAGCCATCGGGCCGTAGGCCATGCTCGGACAACCAGGCGTCGTCGTAGTAGGTGTCGGCGTAGCGCTCTCCGCTGTCACAGAGCAGTGTCACCACCGACCCGCC
>JAIOQK010000411.1 GCA_021413425.1 Mycobacterium sp. | reverse complement strand
GGACTCGCACTGGCGCTGGATCGCGACAAACTGCCGGAGATCTACGGCGTGCTGACCCCGGCGGCCGCCATGGGCGACGCCCTGCTCGCCCGGTTTCCGAGTGCGGGGATCTCGTTGGAATCTGCTCGGCTTACTTAGGCCGGAGCGGCCGGTATTCAATTAGCTGTCGGCGTAATTAATCGACCCCACCCCTCGCGGCCGCTCGACTACTCTCAAGTCGACTGTCATCAACTTCAGCAAAGGCGGAACCTCACCATGGCCGGTCTCGACGACCTCTTCAACCAGATTCCCGTTGCGGACATCGCCAGCAAGCTCGGCGCCGACCAGGGCCAGGTGAGCGCGGCCATCCAGACCCTGGTGCCCACCCTGCTGGGCACCCTGCAGGAGAACGTCCAGGCGGACGACATCGACTCCAGCCAGCTCGAATCGGCCGTCGTGGCCGAGGGCGAGAGCGATCTGCTGACCGGTGGCGTCAACGTCGACCAGCTCGATGAGGCCCAGGGCAGCCAACTGGTCGCCAGCCTCTTCGGCGGTAACGACACCAACCAGGTGGCCTCGGCACTGTCGGGTGCGGGTGCCGGTAGCGGCGACCTGATCAAGCGACTGCTGCCGATGCTGGCGCCCATTGTGCTGGCCTATGTCGGCAAGCAGTTCGCCCAGAAGCAGGCCGGCGGGGCTGCGGCTCAGGCCTCCCCCGGCGGCGGCATCGGCGACGTTCTCGGCAGCATCCTCGGCGGCGCGGCCGGCGGCGGCGGTGGTGCGGCCAACAACCCGCTCGGCAGCATCCTCGGTAGCGTTCTCGGCGGCGGCCAGGGTGGAGCCATCGGCAACATTCTGGGTGGCCTGCTGCGCGGCAAGTAGACCGCGCCGTTCGCAGCGCGGCACCCGTTCCTAGAATCGACGGGTGCCCGCTGACGATGATCGAGCAGAATCGCTACCGAAGTCCTGGGACCCCGGCTCGGTAGAGAGCGAGATCTATCAGGGCTGGGTCGATGCGGGGTACTTCACGGCCGACGCCGCCAGTGACAAGCCGGCGTACTCGATCGTGCTGCCGCCGCCCAACGTCACCGGCAGCCTGCATATGGGCCACGCGCTCGACCACACCCTGATGGACGCGCTGACCCGGCGCAAGCGGATGCAGGGCTTCGAGGTGCTGTGGCTGCCCGGCATGGATCACGCCGGCATTGCCACCCAGACGCTGGTCGAACGGCAACTCACCGCCACCGGAGGTTCCAAGGAGGGCCTCGGCCGCGAGCAGTTCATCGCCAAGGTCTGGGACTGGAAGCAGGAGTCCGGCGGCACCATCGGTGCCCAGATGCGCCGCCTCGGTGACGGTGTCGACTGGAGCCGCGACCGGTTCACCATGGACGAGGGCCTGTCCCGGGCGGTGCGGACCATCTTCAAGCGACTCTTCGATGCCGGGCTGATCTACCGGGCTGAGCGCCTGGTCAACTGGTCGCCGGTGCTGCAGACCGCCATCTCCGATCTCGAGGTGAAATACGAGGAGATCGACGGCGAACTGGTGTCGTTCCGGTACGGCTCGCTTGTCGATTCCGAGCCCCACATCGTGGTGGCGACCACCCGCATCGAGACCATGCTGGGTGACACCGCCATCGCCGTGCACCCCGACGATGCCCGCTACTCGCATCTGGTGGGGGCCACCCTGCCCCACCCGTTTTTGGATCGTCGCGTCATTATTGTTGCCGACACCCACGTCGACCCTGAGTTCGGGACCGGTGCGGTCAAGGTGACCCCCGCCCATGACCCCAACGACTTCGAGATCGGGATGCGGCACGACCTGCCGATGCCCTCGATCATGGACACCCGCGGCCGCATCGCCGGTACCGGAACGCAATTCGACGGGATGGACCGGTTCGAGGCCCGGGTCAAGGTCCGCGAGGCGCTGGCGGCCCAGGGCCGCATCATCGCCGAGAAGCGGCCGTACGTGCACAGCGTCGGGCATTCCGAACGCAGCGGCGAACCGATCGAGCCGCGGCTGAGCCTGCAGTGGTGGGTGAAGGTCGATGCGCTGGCCAAGGCCGCCGGTGACGCCGTGCGCGGCGGCGATATCGTCATCCACCCCAAGAGCCTGGAACCGCGGTGGTTCGCCTGGGTCGACGATATGCACGACTGGTGTATCTCCCGGCAGCTGTGGTGGGGCCACCGCATCCCGATCTGGCACTCACCCGACGGTGAGGTGGTGTGCGTCGGACCCGACGAGACCCCGCCGCAGGGCTGGGAGCAGGACCCCGATGTCCTGGACACCTGGTTCTCATCGGCGCTGTGGCCGTTTTCCACCATGGGCTGGCCGGACCGCACGCCGGATCTTGAGAAGTTTTATCCGACAAGCGTTCTGGTGACCGGCTACGACATCCTGTTTTTCTGGGTCGCCCGGATGGTGATGTTCGGGACCTTCGTCGCCGACGACGACGCCATCACCTCCGGCGGCACCCGCGGGCCGCAGATGCCGTTCGAGAACGTCTTTCTGCACGGCCTCATCCGCGATGAGCACGGCCGCAAGATGAGCAAGTCGCGCGGCAACGGTATCGACCCACTGGACTGGGTGGAACTCTTCGGCGCCGATGCGCTGCGGTTCACCCTCGCCCGGGGTGCCAGCCCCGGCGGTGACCTGTCCATCGGGGAGGATCACGCCCGCGCCTCGCGCAACTTCGCCACCAAACTGTTCAACGCCACCCGGTTCGCGTTGCTCAACGGTGCCGCCCCGGCACCGCTGCCCGCGCTCGATGAGCTCACCGACGCCGACCGCTGGATTCTCGGACGGCTGGAACAGGTTCGCGCCGAGGTGGATTCGGCACTGGACTGCTACGAGTTCAGCCGCGCGTGCGAGGCGCTCTACCACTTCGCCTGGGACGAGTTCTGCGACTGGTATCTGGAGCTTGCCAAGGTTCAGCTCGGCCAGGATGCCCGGCACACCACCGCTGTGCTGGCCGCCGTCCTCGACGCCCTGCTCAAGTTGCTGCACCCGGTGATGCCGTTCGTCACCGAGGTGCTCTGGAAGTCGCTGACCGGTGGTGATTCCTTGGTGATCGCCGACTGGCCGGACCCGTCGGGTATCGCACTGGATCCCGTTGCGGCACAACGGATCGCCGATCTACAGAAGCTGGTCACCGAGGTGCGCCGCTTCCGCAGCGATCAAGGCCTGGCCGATCGGCAAAAGGTTCCGGCCCGACTCGGCGGTGTCGACGCGGCCGGTCTGACGGCCCATGCCGCGCCCGTGGCCGCACTGGCCTGGCTGACCGAACCGGCCGCCGACTTCCGTCCCACCGCGCAGGTGGAGGTGCGGCTGTCAGGGGGCACGGTGCAGGTCGAACTGGACACCTCCGGCACCGTCGACGTCGATGCCGAGCGCCGCCGCCTGGAGAAGGACCTTGCCGTCGCGCGCAAGGACCTGGCCCAGACCACCGCGAAACTCGGCAATGACGCCTTCCTGGCCAAGGCGCCCGGCGATGTCGTCGACAAGATCCGTGAGCGCAACACACTGGCGGCCGAAGAGGTGGACCGGATCAGCGCCCGCCTGACCGCGCTGGCATGAGCCCGGAGCCGCTGGGCCGGCGACATGGGGCCGAGCCTGATCCCACCCCCGACGAGATCGCCGCGCTTCTTCAGGTGGAGCACCTGCTCGATCAGCGGTGGCCGGAGACCCGGATCGAGCCGAGCCTGGACCGGATGAGCGCGTTGATGGACCTGCTGGGCTCGCCGCAACGAAGTTACCCATGCATCCATGTCGCCGGCACCAACGGCAAGACCTCGGTGACGCGCATCATCGATGCGCTGTTGACCGCGTTCGGTCAGCGCACCGGGCGCACCACCAGCCCGCACCTGCAGTCCGCGGTCGAGCGGATCTCCATCGACAACCAACCCATCAGCCCGGCCCGCTACGTCGAGGTCTACCGGGAGATCGAGCCGTTCGTGCACATGGTCGACGCCCGCTCGCAGGCCGGTGAACTCGGGGCGCCCGGCCCGGCGATGAGCAAGTTCGAGGTCGTCACCGCGATGGCGTTCGCGGCCTTCGCCGACGCCCCGGTCGACATCGCCGTCATCGAGGTCGGCATGGGCGGGCGCTGGGACGCGACCAACGTCGTCAACGCGCCTGTCGCGGTCATCACACCCATCGGTCTCGACCATGCCGACTACCTGGGCGACACCGTCGCCGCCGTAGCCGCCGAGAAGGCCGGGATCATCACCGGAGCCGACGGCGAGCAGGTGGCGATCATCGGCCGGCAGAGTCGCGAGGCGATGGAGGTCGTCCTTGCCGCCGCGGTCCGCGCCGACGCCGCTGTGGCACGGGAGGATTCGGAGTTCACCGTCCTGCACCGCCAGGTCGCCGTCGGCGGGCAGCTGCTGGAGTTGCAAGGCCTCGGCGGGGTCTACCCGGAGGTGTTCGTGCCGTTGCACGGCGAACACCAGGCGCACAACGCCGTGGTGGCACTCGCGGCGGTGGAGGCTTTCTTCGGTGCCGGCGCGCAACGCCAACTCGACGCAGACACGGTGCGCGCCGGATTCGCGATGGTGACCAGCCCCGGCCGGCTGGAGCGGATGCGCAGTGCCCCAACGGTGTTCATCGACGCCGCCCACAACCCCGCTGGGGCCGCCGCACTGGCGGCGGCCCTGGGGTCGGAATTCGACTTCCACTTCCTGGTCGGTGTCATCAGCGTGGCGGCGGACAAAGATGTCGTCGGCATCCTGGCCGCCCTGGAACCGGCGTTCGACGTCGTGGTGGTGACCCACAACGGCTCCCCGCGAGCACTCGACGTCGATGCGTTGGAGCAGCGCGCCGAAGAAGTGTTCGGCCCGGAACGGGTGGTTCGTGCGCACACCCTGGCCGATGCGATCGAGACCGCCACCGCATTGGTCGAGCAAGCCGGCTCCGACGGTGAGGGCCTGTCCGGGGCTGGCATCGTCGTCACCGGGTCTGTGGTCACCGCAGGCGCCGCCCGCACCCTGTTCGGGAAGGACCCGCAATGACCGCACCGACCGCACCGCCCGATCCGTGGAAGAGCTTCCGTGGCGTCATGGCCGGCACCCTGATCCTTGAGGCCATCACCGTGCTGCTGGCGCTGCCGGTGGTGAGCGCGGTCGGCGGGGGACTGACCGTGTGGTCGACCGGCTACCTGGTCGGCTTCGCGGTGTTGCTCGTGCTGCTTGCCGGGGTTCAGGGACGGCCCTGGGCGATCTGGGTGAACCTCGGAATCCAGCTGATGCTGATGGCCGGATTTGTGGTGTATCCGCTGATCGGATTCATGGGCGTGGTGTTCGCCGTGGCGTGGGGGATCATCGCCTACCTGCGGTTCGAAGTGCTGCGGCGGCAGCGCCTGGGCCTGCTGCCCGGTCAGCAGCCGCCGGAGGATCCACCGGTACGCTCGCCGCATGACTGAGCGCACTCTGGTGCTGATCAAACCCGACGGTGTGCAACGACGGATGATCGGCGAGATCATCGGCCGCATCGAGGCCAAAGGCCTCGACATCGCCGCCCTCGAACTCAAGAACGTCAGCGAGGATCTGGCCTCCGCGCACTACGCCGAGCACTCCGACAAGCCGTTCTTCGGCTCTCTGCTGGAGTTCATCACCTCCGGCCCGGTGGTTGCCGCCGTGCTGGAGGGCCCGCGCGCCATCGCCGCGTTCCGCCAGCTGGCCGGCGGCACCGACCCGGTCGAGAAGGCCGCCCCGGGCAGCATCCGCGGCGACCTCGGCCTGCAGACCCAGTTCAACCTGGTGCACGGCTCCGATTCGCCGGAGTCTGCCGCCCGCGAGATCAAGCTCTGGTTTCCCGGGCTCTGAGGCCCGCAGGCAGGCGTCGTCCGGCGCGGTTCGCAAGTGTGGGATACTGGGATCTGGAAGCTCGGCAACGGGCGGCCACGAATGAGACCTCAGACGTGCGCGACCATCGCAGCCCGCGGTGCGGCGCGGAGTGTCCTAAGCCCATTCACCAGGCACTGAGGGCGTTTTCCGCCGTCGGAGCAAAGACCTTTTGGACAAGACAAGCCCGGATCACCCGGGCGAATAGCGGAAGCCCTCGCGTGGCCGCGTCGATAGGACGCGCCCGGGGGCTCGAGGAGAGTACGTGGCTGACGATGAGCTCAACCAGGATCTGCCCGAAGGCCAGCAGGCCGACGACACGCGTGAGGATCTGCCCGAGAAGCTGAGGGTGCACTCGCTGGCGCGGGTACTGGGCACCACCAGTAAGCGGGTGCTGGAAATCCTCGCTGAACTGGACGGCCGCACCGGCAGCCCGCAATCCAGTGTGGATCAGGCCGACGCCGTGCGGGTGCGCGATGCACTGGGCGCTGCGGACGCCGCGGGTGAGCCGGAGCCGGAGTCGCGGCTGATTCTTGAAACCGCCGAGGAAGCGCCGGCCTACATGCCGCTGTTCGTGGCTCCGCAGCCGGTCACGGCACCCGAACGTGTCGAGGAGGCCGAGGGCGAGGACTCCGCCGACGAAGACGACGAATCCGACTCCGACGACGACGGCGCCGACGGGGAGGCGGGGGATCGATCACCCAATCGCCGCCGCCGCCGCGGGCGCCGTGGCCGCGGACGTGGCCGCGGTGATCAGCCCGAAGACGGTGACGAGGACGGCGAGGCTCCAGCTCAGTCACCCGCGGCGACCGAGGACGGCGAGGAGTCCGACGCCGACGGCGAGGACGATGACGACACCGCGACCGGCGAGGGCGCCACCCGCCGTCGCCGTCGTCGCCGTCGCCGCAAGGCCGGCGCGGGCGAGGACGGCGAGGCCGGCTCGACCGACGATCCGCCCAACACCGTCGTGCACGAACGCCCGCCGCGCAAGAAGGCGGACCGCTCCGAGGAGATCCAGGGCATCAGCGGATCCACCCGGCTGGAGGCCAAGCGGCAACGCCGCCGCGACGGCCGCGACGCGGGCCGGCGCCGGCCGCCGATTCTCTCGGAGGCTGAGTTTCTCGCTCGCCGCGAGGCCGTGGACCGGGTGATGGTGGTTCGCGACAAGATCCGCACCGAGTCGCCCAACCAGGGTGCGCGCTACACCCAGATCGCCGTACTCGAGGACGGCATCGTCGTCGAGCACTTCGTCACCTCGGCCGGGTCGGCCTCGCTGG
The DNA here is from genome assembly GCA_021413425.1 of Mycobacterium sp. Classification (GTDB taxonomy): domain Bacteria; phylum Actinomycetota; class Actinomycetes; order Mycobacteriales; family Mycobacteriaceae; genus Mycobacterium. The sequence goes on along the minus strand of JAIOQK010000411.1, from coordinate 7,853 downwards.
TCGGCAATATCTACCTCGGCATCGTGCAGAACGTGCTGCCGTCGATGGAGGCCGCGTTCGTCGATATCGGCCGCGGCCGCAACGGCGTGCTCTACGCCGGCGAGGTCAACTGGGAGGCCGCCGGACTCGGTGGTGCCCAGCGCAAGATCGAGCAGGCTCTCAAGCCGGGCGATTACGTCGTCGTTCAGGTCAGCAAGGACCCCGTCGGCCACAAGGGCGCACGGCTGACCACGCAGGTGTCGCTGGCCGGGCGCTACCTGGTCTACGTCCCTGGCGCCTCGTCCACCGGCATCAGTCGCAAGCTGCCCGATACTGAACGCCAGCGACTCAAGGACATCCTGCGAGAGGTGGTGCCGGCCGACGCCGGTGTCATCATCCGCACCGCTTCCGAGGGCGTCAAAGAAGAGGAGATCCGCTCCGATGTCGATCGCCTCCAGGCGCGCTGGGCCACGATCGCCGAGCAGGCCGAGGCGACCAAATCCAAGAAGGCCGGGGCTGCCGTCGCGCTGTACGAAGAGCCCGACGTCTTGGTCAAGGTGATCCGCGACCTGTTCAACGAAGACTTCTCCGGCCTGATCGTCTCCGGCGATCATTCCTGGGAGACCATCACCGGATACGTCAATTCCGTTGCTCCCGAACTGATTTCCAAGGTCAACAAGTACGAGCCTGCCGGTGGTGGGGATGGCCCGGACGTTTTCACCGTGTACCGGATCGACGAACAACTCGCCAAGGCCATGGATCGCAAGGTATGGCTGCCCTCGGGCGGCACACTGGTGATCGACCGCACCGAGGCGATGACCGTCGTCGACGTCAACACCGGGAAGTTCACCGGCGCCGGTGGCAACCTGGAGCAGACCGTCACCAAGAACAACTTGGAGGCCGCCGAGGAGATCGTGCGCCAACTGCGGCTGCGCGATATCGGCGGGATCATCGTCGTCGACTTCATCGACATGGTGCTGGAGTCCAACCGGGATCTGGTGTTGCGCAGATTGACCGAGGCGCTGGCCCGGGACCGCACCCGCCATCAGGTATCCGAGATCACCTCGCTGGGCCTGGTTCAGCTCACCCGCAAGAAACTGGGCACCGGTCTGATCGAGGCGTTCTCGACCAACTGCCCGGAGTGCAGCGGCCGCGGCATCGTGATGCACGCCGACCCGATCGAGACCTCGGCCACCACGGCCGGTCGGAAGTCGGAAACGGCCGGCCGCCGCAACCGCCGGGGCAAGAAGGGCCGCACCGACGAACAAGCGGATGTGCCGGTGGTGGCGCGGGTGCCCGTGCACGCACCCGGCGAGCACCCGCTGTTCAAGGCGATGGCCGCCGGTAAGACCGGCGACGAGGACGGGGATCTTGTCGAGAACTCCGACGTCGAACCCGAGTTGGCCGAGGACGTCGAGCTTGACGAGGTCGATGAGGACGCCATCGACGACGACGCCATCGAGGAGGACGAGTCCCTCGAGGTCCTCGATGATGACGAGGACCTCGACGATGACGAGGACGATGACGATGACGACGATGACGACGACCTCGACGATGACGAGGACGACGACGATGACGACGAGGACGAGCCGGACCAGGATGTCCCGGTCACGCCCCCGGTCCGGACGCGTCGCCGTGCCGCGGCCCGGCCTGCGGGACCACCTGCTCTCTGACCCGGTTTGACCCTCCGATGCTGGTCGGAGTACCCTTGGCAGGTTGCCGCCAGGCCCTGCCGGCGGCAGCGGGTCGCTATGCGGCCCGCAATCGAAGACCAACTCGCCCATCCGTGGTGCGTGGCCGCGACACAGCGACTCGCCGAGTCGCCGACGTAGAATGAGGACCCGATGGCAACCGACAACGCCACCTACGCGATCGTCAAGACGGGCGGCAAGCAGTACAAGGTCGCTGTCGGCGACATCCTGAAGGTCGAGAAGCTCGAGACCGAGCCGGGCGGCAACGTGTCTCTGCCGGTCACCCTCGTGGTCGCCGGGTCCAAGGTCACCACCGACGCCAAGGAGCTGGCCAAGGTCGCCGTCACCGGCGAGGTGCTCGAGCACACCAAGGGTCCCAAGATCCGCATCCACAAATTCAAGAACAAGACCGGCTACCACAAGCGGCAGGGCCACCGTCAGCCGCTGACGGTGCTCAAGGTCACCGGAATCAAGTAGGGGAGCGACATGGCACACAAGAAGGGCGCTTCCAGCTCACGCAACGGTCGTGAGTCCAACACACAGCGCCTCGGCGTCAAGCGATTCGGCGGTCAGGTCGTCAAGGCCGGCGAGATCCTCGTCCGCCAGCGTGGCACCCACTTCCACCCGGGCGACAACGTCGGCCGCGGTGGTGACGACACACTGTTCGCCACCGCCCCCGGTGCGGTGGAGTTCGGCGAGAAGCGTGGACGCAAGACCGTCAACGTCGTTCGCGCCGCCCGACCGGAGTAAGTCTCTGCCCCGCTTCGTCGACCGCGTGGTCATTCACGTCCGCGCAGGCGACGGCGGCCATGGGTGCGCATCGGTGCATCGGGAGAAGTTCAAGCCCCTCGGCGGTCCCGACGGAGGCAACGGCGGCCGTGGCGGCAGTGTCGTCCTCGTCGTCGACCCGCAGGTGCACACCCTGCTTGATTTCCATTTTCACCCGCATGTCGACGCGCCCTCGGGCAAGCAGGGCGCGGGCAATAACCGCGATGGCGCGGCCGGCGCCGACCTGGAAGTTCGGGTGCCCGACGGCACCGTGATCCTCGACGAGCAGGGCCGGATGCTGGCCGACCTGGTGGGCCCGGGCACCCGGTTCACCGCCGCCGAGGGCGGCCGCGGCGGCCTGGGCAACGCCGCGCTGGCGTCGCGGGCCCGCAAGGCGCCCGGCTTCGCACTGCTCGGGGAGAAGGGGCAGACCCGCGATCTCACCCTGGAACTCAAGACCGTCGCCGACGTCGGCCTGGTCGGGTTCCCGTCCGCGGGGAAGTCGTCGCTGGTGTCCAGCATCTCGGCGGCCAAGCCCAAGATCGCCGACTACCCGTTCACCACCCTGGCGCCCAACCTCGGTGTGGTGTCTGCCGGCGAGCACACCTTCACCGTCGCCGACGTGCCCGGCCTCATCCCGGGTGCATCCCAGGGCCGCGGCCTAGGCCTGGACTTCCTGCGCCATATCGAGCGCTGCGCGGTCCTGGCCCACGTCGTCGACTGCGCCACGGCCGAACCCGGGCGCGACCCGGTCTCCGATATCGACGCACTGGAAGCCGAACTGGCGGCCTATCGACCCACCTTGCAGGGTGACTCCACCCTTGGTGACCTCGCCGACAGGCCGCGGGCAGTGGTGCTGAACAAGATCGACGTTCCGGAGGCGCGTGAACTCGCCGACTTCGTCCGGCCGGAGATCGCCGAGCGCGGCTGGCCGGTGTTCGAGGTGTCTGCGGTGACTCGGGAAGGTTTGCGCGAGCTGACATTCGGACTGTGGGAGATGGTGGCCGCCCACCGGGCCGCCCAACCGACGGTGGTGGCGCGCCGGCCGGTGCTGCGCCCGATCCCGCACGATCGCAGCGGTTTCACCGTCGAACCCGACCCGCATAATGCCGGCGGCTTCGTGGTGCGCGGGCAGCGCCCGGAACGCTGGATCGGCCAAACCAACTTCGACAACGACGAGGCGGTCGGGTACCTGGGTGACCGGCTGGCCCGCCTCGGCGTGGAGGATGAGCTACTGCGCCGGGGCGCCAAGCCCGGATGCGCGGTCACCATCGGGGCGGTGACCTTCGACTGGGAGCCGCAGACGCCCGCCGGGGTGGACGTTGTTCCGACTGGCCGTGGCACCGACGCCCGACTGGAGCGCAATGACCGAATAGGTGCAGCCGAACGCAAACAGGCCCGACGGCAGCGCCGGGAGCAGGACGAGGACCACAAAGCGGGGGAGCAGTGAGCGTCTACCGGGATGCCGTGCGCACCGCGCGCAGCATCGTCGTCAAGATCGGTACCACCGCGCTGACCAACTCGGCAGGGCTGTTCGACACCGGACGCCTCGCTGCGCTGGCCGACGCCATCGAAGCCCGGATGAAGGCCGGCTCGGATGTGGTGATCGTGTCCTCCGGTGCGATCGCTGCCGGTATCGAGCCGCTTGGGCTGACCCGGCGCCCCACGGACCTGGCGACCAAACAGGCGGCCGCCAGCGTCGGCCAGGTCGCCCTGGTCAATGCATGGAGCGCCGCGTTCGCCCGCTATGACAGAACCGTCGGGCAGGTGCTGCTGACCGCCCACGACATCTCCCAACGCGTTCAGCACACCAACGCCGCGCGCACGCTGGACCGGCTTCGGGCGCTGCATGCGGTGGCCATCGTCAATGAGAACGACACGGTGGCCACCAACGAGATCCGGTTCGGCGACAACGACCGGCTCTCGGCCCTGGTGGCCCATCTGGTCGGCGCGGACGCGCTGGTGCTGCTCTCCGATATCGACGGCCTCTACGACTCGGATCCCGGTAAGGCGCCCAAGAACAATCCGGCTCGCTTCATCGCCGAGGTCGCCGGGCCCGGCGACCTCGATGGGGTGGTGGCCGGCAAGGGCGGCCGGCTGGGCACCGGCGGGATGTCATCGAAGCTGTCCTCGGCACTGCTGGCCGCCGACGCAGGGGTTCCGGTGCTGCTGGCCGCCGCCGCCGATGCCGCAGCCGCACTCACGGAGGCCTCGGTCGGCACAGTGTTCGCCGCGCGACCGACTCGGATGTCGGCGCGACGGTTCTGGGTGCGCTATGCCGCGGAGTCGGCGGGTTCGCTGGTACTCGACGCCGGTGCGGTTCGCGCGGTGGTCAAGCAGCGGCGGTCCCTGCTGCCGGCCGGCATCACCGGGCTGGACGGGAAGTTCTTCGGCGGTGACGTGGTGGAGTTGCACGGCCCGGATGGGCAGATGGTGGGGCGCGGTGTGGTGGCCTATGACGCCGCCGAACTGGCCGCGATGATCGGCCGCTCCACCGCTGATCTTCCGGTCGAGTTACGTCGTCCGGCGGTACATGCCGACGATCTCGTCGCGGTCTGACTCCTCAGTCCCGTCGGGCGCCATCGGATGCCCGTACCCGGCGTCCGCCCGCGCCGCTTCCGGACAGATCGACACCCGGGGAGGCCAGCGCCACCACCGATCCGCCGAAGCCGGCACCGGTGAGCCGGGCGCCGAGCACGCCGGGTGTTGACGTCAGCGCCTCGACGAGCGCGTCCAGTGTTCGGGTGGACACTCCCGCGTCGTCACGCAGCGAACGGTGCGAGGCGGTCACCAACTCACCTGCCGTGGTGAGGTCGTCGGCGGCCAGTGCCTCGGCGAACCGCACCACCCGCTCGCACTCACTGCGGACGTGCCGGGCCCGACGGCGCAGTATGCCATCGGTGATCTCCTCGATCGCGCCATAGTCCGCCGCCGGCAGCGGGCCGACGAGCGTGGCCGCGGCCTCTGCCTCGGCCCGCAACGTGGCGTACCCCGACTCAGCCAGCCGGCGCGGTTCACCCGAGTCGATCACCCACACGGCGAGGTGCTCGGGGATCGGTACCGGCGTGATTTCGGTTGTGGCACAGTCGATCAGCAGCCCATGGCCTTCTATGCCGGCGGCCGAGCACAGCTGATCCATGATCCCGCACGGCACGCCGCTGGCGGCCTGTTCGGCGCGCCGGCACCGCTGTGCCAGCGTCAGCGGGTCGTCAATATCGCTGATCGCCAGCGCCACCGCCAACTCCAGTGCCGCCGACGACGACAGCCCGCCCCCGGCCGGCACGGTGGATCGGATCACGCCGGTCAGCCCGACGGGTGGCGCGAACTCGGCGACCACACCGGCCACATAGCGGCCCCACTCCGGTTGCGTGCGCTCCGGGTGTTCGACCGGCAGGTCCAGTGTCACCGAGTCGCCGAAGTGCTCGGAGGTCAGCGACACGGTCGCACCGCCCCGCTGCCCGATCACCGCGGTGCGCAGGTCGATGGCCATCGGCAGCACCAGACCGCCCATGTAATCGGTGTGGTCGCCGATCAGCACCACCCGACCCGGCGCGGTGGTGCGGATCTGCTCGGTCACCCCGGCGCCCCGGGCAGCGCGCGCAGTGCTGCGGCGGCCAGTGCCGGATCGACCGGGTTGAAGTAGACGCCGCCGCCGAGTTCAGCCGCGGCCACGTAGCGCTGCGTGCCGGGTGCGCGCAGCAGAGGCGCGATCGTCACGCACACCCGCGCGTCCGGCCAGGCCCCGCCGTCGGTGGGGCGCTGGTGGATCCACAGCATGTACGGCATCGGCTCCTCGAAGCGCTGATCGAGTCGGTCCAGCACGTCGACCAGCACGGCGGCCAGGCCATCGCGGTCGCAGCGGCCGTCGACCAGATCCGGCACTTCATCGAGTGGGGCGATGCGCACCTCATACGGCCAGATCGCCGCCGGCGGCACCCACGCCAGCCACTGGCCGCGACGGGACACCACGACATCGGCGGGCACCGCCTCGGGGTTCACTGTCCCCTCGCGCAGGGCGCGTAGCGGCACCGGCGGAATGTGGTCGTAGGCGTAGATCTGGCCGTGCGGGTGGGTGATGGTGGCACCCACCTCGGGGCCGCGGTTCTCGAAGATCAGCACGTAGTCGACGTCGTCGCGGGCGCCGAGTTCACAGGTGCGCTGCGCCCACATGTCGACCACCCGCCGTGCCCCGACCGCCCCCAGGCCGGCGAATGTCTGGTCGTGATCCGGCGTGTACAGCACGACCTCGCACCGGCCGTCACCCAGGGCCGGCCACCGATTGGGCACGCAGCGCACCTCATACGGTTCGGGTGCCTCGAGGCCGCCGACGCAAAACGGGCAGGGGAGAGTAGGAAGATTGGGGCGGTCCTGCCGGGATGCGACGACCACCGTTGCCGCACCGGTCGTTGGATCGATCCGGATGTCTGTCACGACGTATGCCGGGCGGGTGCGGTCAATTCCTCGGCCAGCAGGGTCAGGATCGGTGAGCAGCCGCCGTCCACCTTCACCGTGGCCAGATCGTCGCCGCGGGTGGTGCCCCGATTCACGATCGCGACCGGGATCCCCGTCGCTGCGGCGTGCCGCACGAATCGGTAGCCGGAGAACACCGTCAGCGATGATCCGGCCACCAGCAGCGCCTCGGATTGATCGATCATCGAATAGCACTGGTGCACAATTTCTTTGGCAACAGACTCACCGAAGTACACGATGTCGGGTTTGAGTATCCCACCGCAAGCAGGGCAGTCGATGAACTGGAATGACTCGGTATCGGCGACTACGGCGTCGGCGTCGGGCGCCACCGCCAGTCCGCCCACCCGTTCGGCGCGCTCGGTGAAACCGGGGTTGGCCGCCTCCAGTTTCTCGGCCAGCGTCGTCCGCGACATGGTGTGCCCGCAGTCCAGACAGATCACCCGGTCGTAGGTGCCGTGCAGGTTGATCACCGCACTGCTGCCTGCTTTGGTGTGCAACAGGTCGACGTTCTGGGTGATCACCCCGCTGATCAGACCGGCACGCTCGAGTGCGGCCAGCGCGCGGTGGCCCGCATTGGGCTGCGTCTGCGCCATGTGCCGCCAGCCAAGGTGATTACGCGCCCAGTACCGCCGCCGGTAGTCGCGGTTGGTGGTGAACTGCCGGATCGTCATCGGGTTGGCCGGCGGGGAGTCCGGGCCGCGGTAGTCCGGGATGCCGGAGTCGGTGGACATCCCGGCCCCGGTCAGGACCGCGATGCGCCGTCCGGTCAGCAGCGCGACGAGTTCTGGCGCATCCACTCCACGAGGGTAAGGCCCGTGGTCGGTCCAGTTGTTAGGCGGCGCGGTCCACGAGGCGCAGGACCCGGCGGCGGCTGGGTGTGGGTGAATGCATCCGCACGAGCGAACCCGATCCCACCAGACCGAGCGGGCCGCGCGGTGCGAGCCG
>JAIOQK010000340.1 GCA_021413425.1 Mycobacterium sp. | reverse complement strand
CGCAGACCACGGTGGTCTCAACGTAGGCGGGGTGAATGCCGGTTTTCATACCTGTCCTCTGCTTGTCTGGTCGCCGGGTCGCCTGACGGCGTGAACCGGTACCTGCGTGGATGCGCCCAGTATGCCAGTTCGGCCACCACCTGCCCAAATGCGCCTGAGTAGGTAGGTGTGGATCGGCCGGGAAACGGGTACTGCATGGAGGTCTAGGGCAGCCCGCCCGTGACGCCTCGCCGGTGGATTTCCCTTCTGGAGGGACTGACGAGCATCCCGCCGGGGTCCGGCAACGGTTCCGGCCAGTGGTGACGCCACCGATCGACCGGCCAGAAGTTCGGCGCCACGGGCGTGCATACCCTGTCTTTAGGGTTCCGACTGGTAGTCGCTGCCCCGGGCGTCGCGGCGCCACAGCACACCGGAGGGCACCTGTAACCCCTGGGCGCTCAACTGTCGTTTGATGATCTTGTTCGTCGCCGTAGCCGGAAGGTCCTCGGTGATCCACACGTATCGCGGCCATGCCTTCGGCGAGAGGTCGGACTGGGCGCCCAGAAACCGGCGGAACTCCTCGGGGCTCAGGCTGCAACCGGCACGCAGGACCATAGCCGCCATCACCGCGTCGCCCACCGTCTCGTCGGGCACCGCGTAGACCGCCACCCTGCTCACCGGGTCGAGTCGGTGCAGGATGCGCTCGATGGGCGCGCAGGCCAGGTTCTCGCCGTCGACCCGCAGCCAGTCCCCGGTGCGCCCGGCGAAATAGATCCAGCCGTCGGCGTCGCGGTAGGCAAGATCCCCTGACCAGTACATGCCCTCGCGCAACCGTTCGCCGGTGGCAGCGGCGTCGTTGTAGTAGCCGGTGAACAGACCGGCACCACTGGTGTTGACGATCTCACCGATCGCGTCGCGGGCGTTGACCAGAGCACCGGTGTCGTCGAAAACCGCAGGGGCGCATTCGGTCAGGGTCTCGGGGTCGTAGATCGCTACGCCGGGAAAGCCGCGGCCCACCGAACCGGGCGGGCAGTCACCGTCGCGCGTGATGATCACCGCGCCCTCGGTGGACCCGAAACCGTCCCAGACGGTGCAGCCGAATCGCCGGCCGAACTCGGCGATATCACGCTCCGTCGCTTCATTGCCGAACGCCACCCGCAGCGGGTTGCGGTGATCGTCAGCATTCTCGGGCGTGGCCAGCACGTAGGCCAACGGTTTGCCCACGTAGTTCATGTACGTCACGCCATAGCGGCGCAGGTCGGCCAGGAGCGCGGACGCGGAGAACGCCGCCGGCGCCATGGCTGCGCCCGAGGCGAGCGCCACCGACCAGCCGGCCAACAGCGCGTTGGAGTGAAACAGCGGCATGGACAGGTAGCAGACATCGTCCGGGGTGATCGAGAAGCGCTGCACCAGAGCGACTCCGGAGAACGGGACCATCATGTGCGCCACCTGGACGGCCTTCGGCTCGCCGCTGGTGCCGGAGGTGAAGATCAGCATGAAGGTGTCGCCGGCGGCGACCTCGCGGTGCGCGATGAGCTCACCTGCCCGGCCCAGGAGCGCACTCCAGTCCGGGGCGTCCACGTCGATCACCTGCACGCCCGGCAACGCCAGTCCGTCGAGCAGACCGGCGTTGTCGGCGTCGGTCAGCACGATCTGGCAGTCCGCCTTGGCGATATCGCGTGCCAGCGCATCCCCGCGGCGGGTGTTGTTGATGCCGCACAGGACGTAGCCGCCAAGTCCGGCGGCCGCCATGGCGGTCAGCATCTGCGGGGTGTTGCCCAGCAGAGTTCCGACATGCAGTGGCCGCGACGGATCCGCGCGGGCGATCAGCGTGGCGGCGTGCCGGGCGGCCTCGTCGAGGTGCTCCTGCCAGGTCCACACCCGCTCCCCGTACTTGACGGCCGGCGTGGGGTCGCCGATGCGGTCCCGGAGCAACTGCTGAACGGTGTCGGCCACCGGTGCCTCAGGCCCGTGTGGACGCGCGTGCCGACTTGGCGGCGCTGCGGCATGCATCCGAGCAGTACCGCACGTCGTCCCAGTTCTTCGCCCAGCGTTTGCGCCACGACATCGGCCGCGCGCAGTGCAGGCATGGCTTGCTGGGCAGGCCGGCTTTATTGCCCTTGAACACAGTTGCCCTTGAGCATGGAGTTAGTCGGAGTCCATCGATCCCGGCGTCGTCTTGGACACCTGAACCAGGAATTCGTAGTTGGTCTTGGTCTTGCGCAGCTGACTCATCAGCAGGTCGATCGCCTGATGGGAATCCAGACCGGACAGCACGCGGCGCAGCTTGTGCACGACGGCGAACTCGTCGGCCGAGAGCAGCAACTCGTCCTTGCGGGTGCCCGACGGGATAACGCCGACGGCCGGGAACCCCCGTCGCTCGGCGATCTTGCGGCCCAGCTTGAGCTCGGCGTTACCGGTGCCCTTGAACTCCTCGAAGATCACCGTGTCGCCGGTGGAACCGGTCTCCACCATCGCGGTGGCGATGATGGTCAGCGAGCCGCCGTCCTCGATGTTGCGTGCCGCACCGAGGAACCGCTTGGGCGGGTACAGCGCGGTGGAGTCCACACCACCGGAGAGGATGCGGCCCGATGCCGGTGAGGCGTTGTTGTAGGCGCGACCGAGCCGGGTGATCGAGTCGAGCAGTACGACGACGTCCTTGCCCTGCTCCACCAGACGTTTGGCCCGCTCGATGGCGAGCTCGGCGGCCTGGGTGTGATCCGACGGCGGCCGGTCGAAGGTCGAGGCGATGACCTCACCCTTGACCGAGCGCTGCATATCGGTGACCTCTTCGGGCCGTTCGTCGACGAGCACGACCATC
>JAIOQK010000047.1 GCA_021413425.1 Mycobacterium sp. | reverse complement strand
GAGCGATGCGGCGACCTGGCGGCCGGTGCCGATGCCGCCGGCGGCCAGCACAGGCGTCTGGCCGACCGCGTCGACGACCTCGGGACCCAGCACCATGGAGGCGATCTCACCGGTGTGCCCGCCGGCTTCGTAGCCCTGCGCGACGACGATGTCCACCCCGTTGTCGGCGTGCCGGCGCGCATGGGCCGCGGTCCCGGCCAGTGCAGCCACCGGCACCCCGGCGGCGTGCGCCTGCTCGAGGACATCGGCGGGAGGCGAGCCGAGGGCGTTGGCGATCAACGAGATCCGGTGCCCGAGGGCGACGTCGACGTGCGAGCGGGCCACCGAGTGCAGCCAGCCCAGCACACCTTCGCTGCCTGGCCCGTCGCCCGGAAGCGGCGGCACCCCGAGATCGGCCAGGGTCTTGGCGACGAAGTCGCGGTGTGCCTGTGGGACGAGTTGGTTGATGTCCACCGACGTACCCTCGGTCGGCACCGTGGCCGGCATGACGATGTCGACGCCGTAGGGCTTACCTTCGGTGTTGTCGTCCATCCAGGACAGCACCGATTCGAGTTCGTGCGCGTCGTTGAACCGCACGCATCCCAGCACCCCCATGCCGCCGGCGCGGGTGACCGCCGCGGCCACCTTCTCCGACGGAGTGAATACGAAGATCGGGTACCGGATGCCGAATCGGTCACATAACTCGGTGTGCATCATTTACTCCCGGAATGCTTGGCGTGCACTTCGTCGGCGGGCCGAGCCTCGGTCTGTTCCTTGGCCCATTTGTAGTCGGGCTTACCCGCGGGCGAGCGTTTGATCTGATCGACGATCCACAGGCTCCGCGGCACTTTGTATCCGGCGATCTGGGTGCGGATGAAGGTGTCGAGCGCGGCCAGACTGGGCTTCGCGCCCTTGCGCGGTGCCACCACCGCCGCGACGTGCTGTCCGTAGCGGTCGTCGGGAACCCCGACCACCAGGGCGTCGAAGACGTCGGGGTGGCCCTTGAGCGCCCCCTCCACCTCCTCGGGGTACACCTTCTCCCCGCCGGTGTTGATCGACACCGAACCTCGGCCCAGCATGGTGACCGTGCCGTCGGCCTCGACCATCGCGTAGTCGCCGGGGATCGCGTAGCGGACGCCGTTGATGGTGCGGAAGGTCTCGGCGGTCTTCTTCTCGTCCTTGTAGTACCCGATGGGGCTGTTGCCCCGCTTGGCCAGGATGCCGCGGACCCCGGAACCGGGCACGACCTCGTTGCCGTCGTCGTCGAGCACCACGGTCTTCTTGTCGATGCTGACCCGCGGACCCCCGGCGTGGGTCTGCCCCTTGGCGACGATGCTGCTGCCGCCGAATCCGGTCTCCGAGGAGCCGATGGAGTCGGTGATGATCCGGTTGGGCAGCAGTTCGCAGAAGCGTTCCTTGAGGCTGGGCGAGAACAGCGCCGCGGTGCTGGACAGCACGAACAATGACGAGAGGTCAGCGGAGATGTCGAAGTCGCCGGACTCCAGCGCGTCGAGCAGGGGACGGCCCATGGCGTCACCGGTGAAGAACAGCAGGTTCACCTTGTGCTTGCCGACGGTGCGCCACACCTCGTCGGCGTTGAACTCCGGCGCCAGCACACTGGTATGCCCGGCGAACAGGGCCATCCAGGTGGCCGACTGGGTGGCGCCGTGAATCATTGGCGGGATGGCGAACCGGACCATGGGATCGGTGGCGGTGGCCTGCCGGGCGTGGTCGTACTCGTCGGCGACGAATTCACCTGTGGCGAAGTCGGTTCCACCGAGCAGCACCCGGTAGATGTCCTCATGGCGCCACATCACGCCCTTGGGGAAGCCGGTGGTGCCACCGGTGTAGAGCAGATAGACATCGTCGGCGCTGCGCGGGCCGAAGTCACGATCCGGCGAGCCCTGTGCGATCGCTTCGAAAAACTCCACACCGCCGTAGCGCCGGTAGTCGCCGTCGCTGCCGTCCTCGACCACCAGCACGGTCTTGACGTTCGGGGTATCGGGCAACACATTGGCCACCCGGTCGGCGTACTGGCGTTCATGCACCAGGGCCACCATGTCGGAGTTGTCGAACAGATAGCGCAGTTCGCCCTCGACATAGCGGTAGTTGACGTTGACGATGATCGCGCCGGCCTTGACGATCCCCAGCATGGCGATGACGATTTCGATGCGGTTGCGGCAGTACAGGCCGACCTTGTCGTCCTTCTTGACGCCGTGGTCGATGAGGTAATGAGCCAACCGGTTGGCCTTCTCCTCGAGTTCGGCGAAGGTGATCTGCTCGTCGCCGCAGATGACGGCGACCCGGTCGGGCACGGCGTCGATGGTGTGCTCGGCGAGGTCTGCGATGTTGAGGGCCACGGACCCAAATTAGAACGTGTTACATTTTTTCACAAGCAGGTCTCACGTGCTGCTGGGAAGGCGGGCGAACCATGGCAGACGCACTGATCGAACAACGCGGGCATGTCCTGATCGTCACGATGAACCGCCCGGAGACCCGCAATGCCCTCTCCGGCGAGATGCTGTCGATCATGGTCGAGGCCTGGGACCGGGTGGACAACGATCCCGAGATCCGGGTCTGCATCCTCACCGGTGCCGGCGGCTACTTCTGCGCGGGGATGGACCTCAAGGCGGCCACCAAGGCGCCCCCCGGTGACTCGTTCAA
>JAIOQK010000046.1 GCA_021413425.1 Mycobacterium sp. | reverse complement strand
GCCACCTCGCGGGCCATGATCTCGCGCTGCTCCCAGTCGGCGACGATGCGGCGCACGGTGTCTGTGGCACCGCCGATCACCGTCGAGGTCGGCGACGTCACGACGGCGACGACGACATCCTCGATGCCCTGGGTTTCGAGTTCCTCCCGGACCTTCTGGGCCGGCAACTCGACAGCGGCCATGGCGCCACCACCGGCGATCTTCAGGCACAGCAGCGAGCGGCGGCAGATGACCTTGACACCGTCAGCGAGCGACAGCGCACCGGAGACGACGGCGGCGGCGACCTCACCGAGCGAATGACCGATGACAGCGCCTGGGGTGACCCCGCGCGACTTCATAGTGGCGGCCATCGCGATCTGCATCGCGAAGATGGCCGGCTGGATCTTGTGGATCCCGGTGACCGTCTCCGGGGCCAGAATCGCCTCGGTGACCGAGAAATCGGACTCGGCGGCGATCATCGGCTCCAACTCGGCGATCGCCGCGGCGAACACCGGTTCGGAGTTCATCAACTCACGACCCATCTCGGCCCATTGCGAACCCTGCCCGGAGAAGACGAACACCGGCCCACGGTCGTCGTGACCGACCGCCGCCTGGAAGGGGTCATCTCCGTCGGCGACCGCGCGAAGCCGCTCGACCAGGGTCTCGCGGTCGGCCGCGATGACGCCGGTGCGAACCGGGCGGTGCCCGCGGCGGCGGGCCAGCGTGAATGCGAGGTCGCTCAGTGCGAGATCCTCATCCGAGCCGTCAACCCAGTCGGCAAGCCGGCCCGCGGTGTGCCGCAGTTCGTCGGCTGAGGTCGAGGACACCGGGAACAGCAATTCGTCGGCCGCGGCGGGCCGGCCCACGCCGCCATCGGCGGTCGGCTCGGGCGCCTGCTCCAGCACGACGTGAACGTTGGTGCCGGACATGCCGTAGGACGACACGCCCGCACGGCGTGGGGCGAGCGCGGCGTCGACCGGCCAGGGGGTGTTCTCCTGCGGCACGAATAACCCGGTCTCGATCTTGGCGAGGTGATCGGGAAGCCGGTTGAATCCGACGTTGCGCGGCACGACTCCGTGCTGCACCGACAGCACGGCCTTCATCAGACCCAGCACGCCCGCGGCGGACTCGGCGTGGCCGAAGTTGCTCTTCACCGACGTGAGCGCGCAGCGGCCGGCGTGGCCGTACACCGTGGAGGTGCTGGTGTATTCGATGGTGTCGCCGACCGGGGTGCCGGTGCCGTGACCCTCCACCATGCCGACGGTCGCCGGGTCGATGCCGGCGCTGTCCAGGGCGGCACGGAACACCGCCACCTGCGCGTCCCCGGACGGGGTCAAGATGTTGTCGGTGCGGCCGTCTTGATTGGAGGCGGTCCCCCGAATAACAGCGAGGACGCGGTCCCCGTCGCGCTGGGCGTCGTCGAGGCGCTTGAGCATGACGATGCCGCAGCCCTCTGCGCGCACGAAGCCGTCAGCCTCGACGTCGAAGGCGTGGCAGTGGCCGGTGGCCGACAGCATGCCCTGCCCGGAAGCCGAGGCGTACAGGCGCTGATCGAGCATGAGCATCACGCCGCCGGCCAGTGCCATATCGCTCTCGCCGTCGTGCAGGCTGCGGCAGGCTTGGTGCACCGCGACCATGCTCGACGAGCAAGCGGTGTCCGTGGTCAGTGCCGGGCCGCTCAAGCCCAGCGCGTGGGCGATCCGGCCCGAGGCCATGCTGAACGGGTTGCCGGTGAAGGCGTAGGCCTGATCGAACGCCCCCGCGTCACTGGTGACCATGGCGTAGTCGTCATGCGACATGCCGATGAAGACACCGGTCGCCGTGCCCGACATGGATGACGGCGTGCGTCCGGCGTGCTCCACGGCCTCCCAGGCTGTCTCCAGCAGCACCCGGTGCTGCGGATCCATCGCGGTGGCCTCACGCTCATTGATGCCGAAGAAGTCGGGATCGAAACCGGTCACGTCCTCCAGAAAGGCACCCCACTTCGAGACCGAACGGCCCGAGACGCCTTTCTCAGCGTCGAAGATCTCGTCGGCATCCCACCGATCGGCGGGGATCTCGGTGACGAGGTCGTCACCCCGCAACAGTGCCTCCCAGAGCTTGAGCGGGGAGTCGATCCTGCCCGGGAGACGGCAGGCCATACCGACCACGGCGATGGGGGTTAAGGGTCCGCGCACGATGCTCACACCTCGTCTTCGTCCAATGCAGCCAAGTTGTTTCTCACTGCCCGGGCGGCCCGCGAGTTCTTGCGATGGTGAGGCGCGCCGTTGCGCCAACATCAACCCGAAGTTGCCAGTGCTTGCACGAGAGTAACCGATAGAAACCAAAAATGCGAGATTTGTTTATGTCGCAAGATAACCGCGAAACGTTAAATCACCGGTGTCGCGAGCCGGCGCCACCGGAAGCCACTATTCGTTAGCTGGGAGCTGGTCTACCGAACCGGCGCAAGGGGCGATCTGACACACCCCAGGCTGCGGCAGCCAACGGCAAGAATCCGGTAACAATGCAGCTCAAAGGGGTCCACGGACGGTCAGTCGTCACATCTGCCGGCCCTCGTCCGCGGTCGTACAAGCTCCCGGGAGTGTGTCCGCCGAGACGTTGCGGCGGACCATTACCGATTATGGCGGCTATTTATTCGTTGAGGGGCACGTAGCAAATTCTTTAGGCATAGGGTTAATAGGCCGATCCGCGCCCTCGCGACATTACCGTGGGCAACACCCGGTCCATTCGCTTTGGAGGGTGGAAATTCCAGCCCGAGTGAGCGGTGCGGGGTCACTTTCCTGAGATCTTCGGCTATCTCTCTGAGGAACATAGCAGGCCTTTGAACAGCTGTTATCCAGATACGCTCAGTTCCGTCGCAACTTAGCTGAGAGCAGCCTGAGAACGGCATATGACTATCCGGCAAAATGGTCGATATGTCTGCTGATCACGCTTATGCGGCTACCTACAATCTCCATCAACCAGCCTCAATAAGCCACTCGGCAAAAGTGCAGTCGACAATTATCTGGTTACCTATTACTGGAGGGTAAATATCGCCTGGAATTACAGTCGCAGCGCTCTCGGGATTGTCTGATAAGCGTCATTAGATGAGCGGTGACCCGGGCGATTCGTGTTAGCTAGAACACCATCCGTCGCCTGCACGGGGTGCCTGCTTCGAGATAAAACCCCTGGTCGGCGCAATGCATGCGGGCACGACGCGCCCAGACGCGGGGTGGCTATCCGGCCGCGACGTCGGCGATCGGACGCCGGTAACGCGCGCCGAACTCGGTGACGGCCGCGAATCCGTGCCGTCGGGCCGCCGCGGCACCGATCCGGACCGTCGACGCCGTGCCCACGAATCCCGCCTGGTCAGACACAATTAAGGGGGTGAGCAGGCGGTTGTGGACCATGGCGAAGGCCAAGCCGGACTCCGGGATCGCCCACCCGACGCAGCCGCCGAGGCCTACATGCCCGAACCCGGGCAGCACACCGGGGATCGGCAGGCCGTGATAGCCGAGGTGGAATCCCAGGGGCATCACCAGGTTGCGATCCGGGCGCAGGTCGCGGCGGCCCGTGAGCATCGCCACCCGTTCCGCCGACAGATACCGCCGCCCGTCGATGATCCCGCCGTTCGCGACTGCGCCGTACATCCTGGCCAGAGCCCGCGCGGTGATGACGCCGTTGGCTGAGGGGAGTTCGGTGTCCAGCAACGGAATATCCCGTTGAACAACGGATTTCATACCGGGGAAGTACAGGGAGCCGAAGCCCGAGATCCCCCGGGCGGCCAAGGCGGGAGCCATCGCGTCGAACAGGGGATTCGGGATGTTGCGTTGGGGGCCGATGATGTGTGCCACGGTGGTCGGGGCGTCAGCCGGCGGGCGACCGAGGTGGATTCCGTCCGTATCGAGGGGTTCGGCCACCTCTGTGCGCATTAGTTCGCGCATTCCCTTCCCGGTCACCGAGCGGGCCAGGCCGGAAAGCAGCCAGCCATAGGTCAGCGCGTGGTAGGCGGTTTTACCGAAGTGCCTGCCCACCGGTGCCGCGGCGATCCGCTCTTCCATGTGCCGGTAATCGAGCAACTCGCGTTTGCGGACTCCGTCCAGCTGGGACAGACCCGCCCGGTGACGCAGTACGTCGCGGACGGTGATCCGCCCCTTACCGTTGGCGGCGAATTCCGGCCAGTACTGCGCGACAGGCGCGTCGTAATCGATCTGGCCGCGGTCCGCCAGGCGGTGGATGACGGTGGACGCGACGCCCTTGGTCGCGGAGAACACCATGGGCGCGGTGTCGGCCTGCCAGTAGGTCCGCCCACGCCGGTCTGACCACCCTGTCCAGATGTCGACTACCGGCTGGCCATCGAGATAGACCGCCAGTGCGCCACCACCGAACCGGGGATGCGGAAACAGGGCGGCGAAGGCACGCACCGCCACCGCGAAGTTGCGATCCGCCGCACCCTGCACCCCGCGGGGCAGGGTGGGCGTGCCGCTACCGGCTGTCGCCTGGGTCACATCAGCGAATGTACAAGCCGAACACGCCGATGCGGCAAATCGTTGTCGATCTGTTAGCTTTCCGCTTCGGCCGCATCCAGAATGTGTTGCGCGGCAAGCGCGGGCGTCAATTCTCCGTCGCGAACCTTCCGCTCCACCTCGGCCCGCATGGCTTTCACCGCCGGATTGGTCAGGACACGATCGAGCACCGCGTCGCGCACCATCGACCAGGTCCAGTCCACCTGCTGGGCGCGGCGGCGCGAATCGAACTCCCCCGCCGCCGTCAGAACGTCGCGATGCTTTTCGATGGTGGCCCACAATTCCGAGAGCCCGGTGCCTTCCAGGGCGCTCATGGTCAGCACGGGTGGGCGCCAGAGGGTTTCCCGCGGATAGATCAGCCGGATCGCCGAGGACAGTTCGCGTGCCGCCAGATTCGCCTCGCGCGCATGGTCACCGTCGGCCTTGTTGACGACGACGATGTCGGCCAGCTCCAGCACACCCTTCTTGATGCCCTGCAGTTGGTCGCCAGTGCGGGCGAGGGTGAGGAAAACGAAGGTGTCGACCATGTTGGCGACTGCGACCTCGGACTGACCCACTCCGACCGTCTCGACCAGGATCACGTCGAAGCCGGCGGCTTCGAGCAGCACGATCGTTTCGCGGGTAGCCCGGGCGACACCGCCGAGGGTGCCCGATGTCGGTGAGGGCCGGATGTAGGCGTCCGGATGCACCGCCAGGCGTGCCATTCGCGTCTTGTCACCCAGGATGGATCCACCGGTGCGTGTCGATGACGGGTCGACCGCAAGTACCGCCACCCGGTGGCCCTGCTCGATGAGATACATGCCCAGCGCCTCGATGGCGGTGGACTTACCCACTCCCGGTACCCCGGTGATCCCGACGTGCATGGCGCCGCCCGCCTGGCCCATCAGCTCGAGCAGCAGTCGCTGAGCGCGATCCCGGTGATCGGGCCGGGTTGACTCCACCAGCGTGATCGCGCGCGGCAACGCAGTGCGATCGCCGCGGCGGATCGCATCGGCGAGCGCGGTGACATTCCGATCGGGGCGGCCCATCTTGTGGCGGCTCAGCTCAGCTCATAGCCGAGGCGCTCGCCGAGCTTCTGCAGCAGGCTCACGGCGGCCTGGGCGATGACCGTACCGGGCGGATAGATCGCCGTCGCGCCGGCGGCGTAGAGCTCGTCGAAATCTCCCTGCGGAATCACTCCGCCCACCACGATCATGATGTCGGGTCGCCCGACCGCGGCGAGCGCGTCGCGCAGTGCGGGTACCAGCGTCAGATGACCGGCCGCGAGCGAGGACACGCCCACGACGTGGACGTCATTGTCCGCGGCCTGGCGGGCCACCTCCTCCGGCGTGGAGAACAGCGAGCCGACGTCCACGTCGAACCCGATATCGGCGAACGCGGTGGCGATCACCTTCTGTCCGCGGTCGTGGCCGTCCTGGCCCATTTTCGCGACCAGGATGCGCGGACGCCGGCCGTCAGCCTCCGCGAAGCGCTCCACCAGTCGGGTGGCCTCACCCAGCCCTGTCATGCTGCCTCCCTGGCCGACCTCGTCGCGGTACACCCCTGAGATGGTGCGAATCTCGGCGTGGTGGCGACCGTAGACCTTCTCCAGTGCGTCGGAGATCTCTCCCACCGTCGCCTTGGCCCGCGCCGCCGCGATCGCCAGCGCCATCAGATTGTTGCCCAGACCCCCGTCGTCGGCGCGGCCGGATTCGGCTGCGGCGCGGGTGAGCTCCTCAAGAGCCGCGTGCACCGCCGCGCTGTCACGCTCAGCGCGCAGCCGCTCGAGCTTGGCCAGTTGCTCGGCCCGCACCCTGGTGTTCTCCACCTTGAGCACCTCGATGTCGAGGTCCTCGTCGACCTGGTACTTATTCACCCCGATCACCGGCTGCTGGCCCGAATCGATCCGGGCCTGGGTGCGTGCAGCGGCTTCCTCGATACGCAACTTCGGGATGCCATCGCTGATGGCCTGCGCCATGCCGCCATGCTGGGCCACCTCGTCGATATGGGCACGCGCACGCTCGGCCAGTTGATGGGTCAGCCACTCGACGTAATACGAGCCTCCCCACGGATCGATGGGACGGATCGTTCCGGATTCCTGCTGCAGCAGCAGTTGGGTGTTGCGGGCGATGCGTGCGGAGAAGTCGGTGGGCAGCGCCAGTGCTTCGTCAAGTGCGTTGGTGTGCAGGGACTGGGTGTGGCCCTGGGTGGCGGCCATGGCCTCGATGCAGGTTCTGGCGACGTTATTGAACGGATCCTGAGCGGTCAGCGACCACCCCGAGGTCTGTGAATGGGTCCGCAGCGACAGCGATTTCGGGCTCTTGGCGCCGAATCCCGCCACCAGTTCACTCCACAGCAAGCGTCCGGCCCGAAGCTTGGCGACCTCCACGAAGAAGTTCATCCCGATGCCCCAGAAGAAGGACAACCGGGGAGCGAAATTGTCGATCTCCAGCCCTGCCTGCAGCCCCGCATTGAGATAATCGACACCATCGGCGAGGGTGTAGGCGAGTTCGAGATCGGCTGTGGCGCCGGCTTCCTGAATGTGATATCCGGAGATCGAGATGGAGTTGAACTTCGGCATCTTTGTACTGGTGTAAGCGAAGATGTCGGAGATGATGCGCATCGACGGTTTCGGCGGGTAGATGTAGGTGTTGCGCACCATGAACTCTTTGAGGATGTCGTTCTGGATGGTGCCGGCGAGTTTCTCCGGCGGCACTCCCTGCTCCTCGGCCGCAACCACGTAGAGCGCCAGGATGGGCAGCACCGCCCCGTTCATGGTCATCGACACCGACACCCCACTGAGGTCGATGCCGGCGAAGAGTTCCCGCATATCGAGGATCGAGTCGATAGCCACCCCGGCCATTCCGACGTCGCCCTGCACCCGGGGATGGTCCGAGTCGTACCCGCGATGGGTGGCCAGATCGAAGGCCACCGAGAGTCCCTTCTGCCCGGCCGCGAGGTTGCGACGGTAGAAGGCGTTGGAGTCCGCGGCGGTGGAGAAACCGGCGTACTGCCGGATGGTCCACGGCTGATTGACGTACATCGTGGGATAGGGACCGCGGATGAAGGGCGGTTCGCCGGGGAAACTGTCCAATGGGTAGCCGGCCTCGACAGCTGCGTCACGGTCGGCGCCGACGTAGAGGGGTTTGACGACGATGCCCTCCGGGGTGTGCCAGTCGAGTTGCTCGGGGGCATAGCCGTGGGCCGCGGCGGCCTGCGCAACACGCGCCATGGCATCCGCTGCGGTCGGGGTCGATACAACGGCGCCGACGTTCAGCGGAACATCGGCAAAGCTCGGAACGGCGACGATACCGGACTCGGTCACCTCATGCCCCCAATCGGGTGAGCAGGGTCGAGAGTTCCTCGACGGCATCGACTTTCGCAGTCAGATACTTGTCGGGCCTCGCGTCCATCGGCACTTCGGCTACCGCCTTCTCCGGGCCCGCCAGATAGATGCGATCACAGCCGGCGGAACGGGCCGCTGGAATGATTGCGCCGACCTCAGCCGCGTATCGGTCATCGGTTCCGCAGATCACCGCAACCGGCACGCGAGCCTCCCGCACTACCTCCGTGATTCGATCGAGTTCGACCGAACCTGGATTGACGGCCTCAATACCGCCGGACGCGAGTAGGTTGGCGGCGAAGCTGGCCCGAATGTTGTTCTCCGCCATTGGCCCCAGGGGAAGCAGCAGGACCCGGGGGCGCGTGCCGTACCGCTCCAGATAGCGGTCAGATCGGTTGCGCAATTCCTCGAAGGGTGCGGCGTAGCGCTGGACCGCTGACGGATCCGACTGCGGCAAAGGCGCTTCGGCCAGGTTCGGGAATTCGTTGATCCCGGTGATCGCGGTACGACGGTGGGCGATGTCGCCGGCCCGTTGCTCCCGAACCTGGTCGATCTGTCCGGCGATATGGTCGATCGCGTCACGGAAGCCGCCGCGTGCCTCTATATCCTGGAAATTGGACCAGGCTTGCGCCGCAAGGGTTCCGGTCAGCTCCTCGACATACCAGGACCCGCCAGCCGGATCGATGACCCGTCCGATAAGCGATTCCTCGAGCAACAGCAGTTGTGTGTTGCGTGCAATGCGGCGGGCGAAGTCGGGGCTGACGGTGGGCAGACCACCTGGAATCGCGTCGTCGAATGGCAGCACCCGGACGGTGTCCGCGCCCCCGACACCGGCACCGAAGGCCGCGACAGTGGTCCGCAACATGTTCACCCAGGGATCGCGCTGAGTCATCATCGCCCGTGAAGTCACCGCGTGCAGAATGGCCGCGCCGTCATCTGGATGGCCGAGGACCTCCGCAACGCGGGCCCAGAGCTGCCGTGCCGCGCGGAATTTCGCGATGGTCAGGAACTGATCGTCATCGGCGACGAGCCGGAAGCTGATCTGCCGCAGCCCCTCGCGGGTCCCGAGTCCGGAACCGGTCATCAACCTCAGGTAATCCACACCGGCGGCGATCGCCGCCGCGATCTCCCAGCCGGCATTGGCACCCCGGTCATGGAACGCGGGTCCGTCGACGGTGACGGCGCGAACACCCTCGGTGGCCCCGACCGCATCGGCTACGGCAAGCACATCTTGGATTTGGGCGGCGGGGCGCCCGCTCAACGGCGCGGTGAGCGGGTCTGCGCCGAGGTCGACGGATAGTTTCGCAGCGGCACCGCCGACCAGGAACAGCATCGCATCAGCCGCTGCCCGGAATTCGGCACCGGCGTCAAGAATGATCGGAGCCAGTTCGAGATAGACACCCTCCAGTGCGCGACCGAGGTCGGCCGGCGCGATACCGCCGGGCCCGACCCGGAGCAACAGTGCGCTGACACCGTCGACCAGTGCGGTGAGTATCTCGGTGGTGCTGCCGGGGGCCGGCGGAAACTCTTCGACCACCTTCCATCCGGAGAGAACGTCGTGATTCGGGTCACCCCCGCGGATGAACGGCCAATCACCCGGTAGTGCCGCCTCCGACCGCGCGGGGACCGAGGTGTAGAGCGCCCGGACCGGAAACCCTTCGTAGGTCGCGGAATCGAGCAGGCGCTCCGGTTCGGCGGGAAGGTCGGCGGGATTTCGCCGGCTGCTCTTGGCGAGCACTCCGGAAACCGCGCTGCGCCACCGGGCACGAGCCTGGTCCACCTGTCCGGGCACCGGCAGCTCCTGTTGTCGTCTGGCGAGCGGCGACCGATCTCCGGCCCGCTGCCCTCAGGCTAAAGGATCACCGGTTTCCCGAAGCCGACACGTTCGGTGAATCGGATCACGGCGTTCGGGGCCCGTGACCGCCGAGCCGTAACCTTGGTAGCCGTGCCGTTGGCGACCGCTCTGCGCAATGTGGCATCGGCTCTGAGCAGCACCGCCCGCCAGATCAGCCGCACCCGCATCCTGCTGACCACCGTCGCGGTCGCCGCGGTGGTCGCGGTGGTCCTGCTGGTACCCCTGCCGACAGCGGTGCAACTTCGCGACTGGGCCGTTTCGGTCGGCCCCTGGTTCCCGCTGGCATTTTTGGGGGCGCAAGTCGTGGTCACCGTCCTGCCCTTCCCCCGTACCGCGTTCACCCTGGCGGCCGGGTTGTTATTCGGGCCTGCGCTGGGAGTGGCGATCGCGGTGACGGCCAGCACCGTCAGCGCGTTACTGGCGCTGCTCGCAGTACGGGGGCTGGGTTGGCAGCTCAACAACCTGGTGAGCCACCCCACCGTCGAGGCGGTCGACACCCGCCTGTGCGAACGGGGGTGGCCTGCGGTGCTGTCGTTGCGGCTGATCCCGGCGGTGCCGTTCTCGGTGCTGAACTACGCTGCGGGCGCATCCTCGGTAAAGGTGCTGCCTTATCTGCTGGCGACCGTTACGGGTCTGCTGCCCGGCACCGCCGCGGTCGTCATCCTCGGTGACGCTCTGACCGGCAACGTCAGTCCGCTGCTCGTGCTGGTGTCGCTGTGCACCGCCGCGGTCGGTATCAGTGGGCTGGCTTATGAGAGGCGGCGCTACCGCAGAGAGGGCGAACGGTGACCGATCAGAGCACCCCGAGGTGGATGCTGGCATCCGGGATGTTGCAGCGGTTACGCAAATCGAAGGCCGGCCCGCGGATGGCGTCGGTATCCGCCTGCACCTGCGGGTTGGTAGCCAGATAGTCCTGGACCATGTTGATTGCGTCTGCCTGGGGCATGCCCTGCACGCTGCTGAAGAAGACGTTGACATCGGGGTGGGTGAAGAGATAACCGGCTATCCCCGCCGCGACCTGGCTCTCCACCGCCGCGATGTCGGCCGCCGAGCAGCCGGGCACGATATCGGCAGCCGCCGGTGCGGCCAGGCTGAGAAGGACGCCGCCGGCGCCGATAACTGACGCTGCCGTGCGGCGCGCCAACGGTGAGAATGTCATGAGGCTCCTTGGGTCGGTGGTTCGTGATCATCCTAGGTCAGCAGCCCAGCGGCCTCCACTCGCGGGAGCAGGCCCGCCTAGGTAAGCTGGCACCTAATCAACGTGAGGACACGATCACATGACACGCACACGCCAGTTCCTGGTTCTTCTGGCCGGCGGCATCGGCGCCGCCGCCGCACTGCTGGGCTCCCCGATCGCGGCCGCCGACGAGTACGGCGGCGGCGGGGCCAACAACCCCCTGCTGCCGGGCTGCGAGACCATGGGCGGCAGCTCCGCCATCGGCGGGCAGAGCACCGACTGCGCGAGCCCGGGCAATTCCCAGTTGACCGCCACACCGAACGATCTCGGCTCCATGGGTGCGTTCAGCGACCAGGTTGGCGGGATGTTCGGATTCGGCGGCTGGTAGCCCGACCGCGCTAACCGGCTGGCGGCGTTTGAATCGCGCCCGGCGTGCCGGGACTGAGTTCCAGTGCTCCAGGCAGATCCTGCGAAGCGTCTGCCGCCGGCAGCGACCCCCGGGCTGCGGCCTCGGCCTTGGCGACGGCCTCGGCGATGTCGGGGTCGGTCCGGGTGTTGAACCAGTCGGCCACCTCCTCGGAGTCGTCCTCCGGCCTGGCGGCGTCGTGGTCGACCGGTGAGGGCTGGTAGCGGAACACCCCGTCGGAGCCCGGCGCACCGAGCAGCTTGGTGAAGCCCTCCAGTGCGGCTCCGAAGTCGCTCGGGATGAGCCATACCTTGTTGGCCTCGCCCTGCGCCATCTGCGGCAGGATTTGCAGGTACTGGTAGGCCAGCATCTCGGGGGTGGGCCGGCCGGCCTTAATGGCCGCGAACGTCTTTTCGATCGCCTTGGCCTCCCCCTGCGCCTGCAGGTACTGCGCGGCGCGTTCACCCTGGGCACGCATGATGCGGGACTGCCGTTCGGCCTCAGCGGCCAGGATCGCGGCCTGCTTGGCACCCTCGGCCGCCAGGATTTGCGCCTGCTTCTGCCCCTCGGCCTGCTTGATCGACGCCTCCCGGGTGCCCTCCGCGGTGAGGATCACCGCCCGCTTCTCCCGGTCGGCGCGCATCTGCTTCTCCATCGAGTCCTGGATCGACGGCGGCGGGTCGATGCTGCGTAACTCGACCCGGGCCACCCGCAGACCCCACCGGTTGGTGGCCTCGTCAAGTACCCCGCGCAGTTGCGCGTTGATCTTGTCGCGGCTGGTCAGGGTCTGTTCCAGGGTCATCCCGCCGACGACGTTGCGCAGCGTTGTGGTGGCCAACTGCTCGACCCCGACGATGTAGTTGTTGATCTGGTAGACCGCAGCTTGTGGGTTCGTGACCTGGAAATAGACCACCGTGTCGATATTCACGGTGAGGTTGTCCTCGGTGATGACGGGCTGCGGCGGGAACGACACCACCCGCTCCCGCAGGTCCACTCGGGCCCGGATGCGGTCGATGAACGGGACCAGAAGAGTCAGCTGCCCCGACACCGTCTTGCTGTAGCGGCCGAGGCGCTCGATGACGGCGGCCTCAGCCTGCGGAATCAGGGCGACGGATTTGGCGACGACGATGACGGCGAAGGTCACCAACACCGCCAGCAATATCAGACCGGCAATGGCTCCACCCATATCGGGCCTCCCTCGTTGGTTTCTACGTGGTCTTCCACACGACCGCAGTCGCGCCGTCGATGTGCATGACGGTGACGTGATCGCCGGCCTCATACACATCGTCATCGTTGTAGGGACGGGCCGTCCAGACCTCGCCGTCCAGTTTCACCTGACCCTGGTGACGGCTGATCTGGTCGAGCACCAGCGCGTGTTTACCCTCCAGCGCCTTGGCGGGCTCCGGCAGGCCGCCAACGGCGCTCAGTCGCCTGCGCAGGGCGGGTCGCACCAGCAGGAGCAGCAGGACCGACACCACCAGGAACACCGCGCCGTCGGCCCATATCGGCCATCCCAGCAGCCAGCTCGAGCCGGCCGCCGCCAGGGCGCCGCCGCTGAGCATCACCAGGAACATATCCCCGGTCAGCGCCTCGGCGGCGCCCAGCCCGAGGGCGACTATGAGCCAGATCAGCGCCGCGGACATAGTGCCACGATACGCACGCCAAGCGCCGCGTGGTCGGACACTGAGTGGGGCGGCACAAAGCACTACACTCTCGACCATCATGTGGTGCCCGAGCGTCTCTCTATCGGTATGGGCAAACGCCTGGCTGGCGGGCCATGCCGCGCCGGACGATGTCCTGGATGCGTTAATAGCCTGGGCACCAATGCATTCGGTGATGGCCTACGACGCGATCGCGGCCGGCCGGACCGGATTGCCATGGCCCGATATCGAAACCGCGGGTCCGATGTCGCTGCTTCAGACGGTGCGTATCGCGGCCGCCCGCTCGCAGGAGAACAACTGGGGCCGGCGCCCGGCGATCGGCGTGGCTCTGCCCGTACCCGGAGACGTTCGCGGACTGGCGCCGGGCACCCAGTTCGCTCACGATGCCCTGGCGGCCGGTGAGGCGGTCGTGGTGAGCACTGCCGACGGCGACACCGTCGGATTGGTGCCCGTATTCGAGAGCACGTCCGAGGACCTCGAGGGCGACACCGGCGATTCTGCCGATGCCGATTATGTGCTTTCCTGGTCGGTCTACTCAGTCGCTGATCATCCGGTGACCGATGCCCCGGACCTCGGCGAGGCTGAGTACGCACTGCGTTGCGCGGTGCGGACCGCGGCCGAGGCGCTGAGCGGTCTGGAACTGGCCGGCGGTGGCGGGGGGGATCCGCGAATTCTGGTCGGGGAGGTACTGGCGGCCAACGATCATCACCGCCTGCCTGACCACTCCCCTCCCCGGGCGACGCGGGTGCTGTCAACAGCCGCCCACGTCGACGCCATCATCACGGTCAGCGCCGGGCTGACGCCCATCGGTATGCAGAGCGCATCGGAGGCCCGGATCGCCGACGGTGCGCTGCGTCCGCTCACATCGGTGGTGCGCGCAGCGCGGGCTGCGGCGATCAGCGCGATTCTGCAGTCGGCCTGGCAGAGCTAGCCGCGGCGATGGCACTGGCCTCGCAGTCCGCGGTGCAGAACTGCCCGTTGACGCTGGCGCCATAGCCTGGAACAGGCTCGGGGCCAACGACTCTGGACGGTTCCCGCCCCTCGCGGACCTCATCGAGCAGGTCCAGTGCGAGCCGGGCGAAGCGGGGTTGGGCGTTGGGGGTTGTGGCCCGGGCCAGCGCGACACCCAGCGCCTCGGCTTGCTCGGCGAGTTCGCTGTCCAGATCCCAGATCACCTCGATGTGATCGGAGACGAATCCGACCGGACACGCGATGACGGCGCGCACCCCCGATTCGGCCAGTGCCACCAGGTGATCGCCGACGTCGGGTTCGAGCCACGGCACCTGCGGGGGCCCGGATCGCGACTGCCA
>JAIOQK010000339.1 GCA_021413425.1 Mycobacterium sp. | reverse complement strand
GTGGCCCCAGCGCCGTTACGGGGACACCCGGATCGAGGCGGCCTCCTGCTAGCGTTTCCGGCCATGAGCGGCGCGGTGTGCCCCGGTTCGTTCGACCCGGTGACCCTGGGGCACGTCGATGTGTTCGAGCGTGCCGCCGCGCAGTTCGACGAGCTGATCGTTGTGGTGCTGACCAACCCCAACAAATCCGGGATGTTCGACGTCGCCGAACGGATCGCGATGATCGAGGAGTCCACCACCCACCTGCCTAATCTGACGGTGGAAGCCGGCTCCGGCCTGGTCGTCGACTTCGTCAGGGCGCACGGTCTGACCGCGATCGTCAAAGGTCTGCGCACCGGGACCGACTTCGAGTACGAGCTGCAGATGGCCCAGATGAACAAGCACATCGCCGGGGTGGACACCTTCTTCGTGGCGACCACGCCGCGGTACTCGTTCGTGTCCTCTTCGCTGGCCAAAGAGGTGGCCGGCCTCGGCGGCGACGTGTCGGCCCTGCTGCCGGACCCGGTGAACCGGCGGCTGGCGGCCAAACTCGCCCGATGAGGAAATAGCCGACACACCGCACCGCCACCACAGTCACAGGCGTAACACCAGGCACACTGGTCACTACCAACTAGTGCCTGGGAGGGCGCCGTGTACCGAGTTTTTGAAGCTCTCGACGAACTGGGTGCCATCGTCGAGGAGGCCCGCGGGGTTCCGATGACGGCCGGCTGCGTGGTGCCGCGCGGTGACGTGCTGGAACTGGTCGACGACATCAAGGACGCGATCCCCGGCGAGCTCGACGATGCCCAGGATGTGCTGGATGCCCGCGACTCGCTGCTGCGCGAGGCCAAGGAGCACGCCGACGCCACCGTCGCCACCGCGAACACCGAAGCCGAATCGCTGCTCAGCCATGCCCGCGCCGAGGCCGACCGGATGGTCTCCGAGGCCAAGTCGCAGTCCGACCGGATGGTCGCCGAAGCCCGCTCGCACGCCGAGCAGATGGTCGGCGAGGCCCGTGAGGAGGCCTCGCGGCTGGCCATCACCGCCAAGCGTGACTACGAGGCGGCCACCAGCCGGGCCAAGGGCGAGGCCGACCGCCTGGTGGAGAACGGCAACATCTCCTACGAGAACGCCGTGCAGGAGGGCATCAAGGAGCAGCAGCGGCTGGTGTCGCAGACCGAGGTCGTCGCCGCCGCCCACGCCGAGGCGACCCGGCTCATCGACACCGCGCACGCCGAGGCTGATCGGTTGCGCGGCGAGTGCGACATCTACGTCGACAACAAGCTGGCCCAGTTCGAGGAGTACCTCAACGGCACCCTGCGCTCGGTGAGCCGCGGACGCCACCAGTTGCGCACCGCCGCCGGCACACACGACTACGTCCAGCACTAGTCACCCGGCACCCGCGGCGGCGCTGGCCGCCGGGCCGCGCCGTTAGGATCGCCGCTGGCTGTTTTGCCGCGCCGTTAGGATCGGCGCTATGGCGAGCCGACGATCAAAGCAGAAGTCCGGTTCGACGCCCCTATCGCCGTTGGTCATCGACGTGTCCCGGCTGGGCCGCCGTCCCGGCGAGATGATGACCCTCGACACGACGATCGCCAGTCCGTCGCGCATCGGCCTGGACCTCATCGCGATCGAGCCCGGCACCGATGTGGATCTCGATCTGCGCCTGGAGTCGGTGTCCGAAGGTGTGCTGGTGACCGGCACCGTGCGAGCACCCACCCGCGGCCAGTGCTCCCGCTGCCTCGGCCCGGTGACCGGCGAGGTGGAGATCGATCTGACCGAGCTGTTCGCCTACCCCGACAGCATCACCGAGTCCACCACCGAGGACGACGAGGTGGGTCGCGTGGACGACTCGTGCGTCAACCTCGAACAGCCGATCATCGACGCGGTCGGTCTCGTGCTGCCCTTCGCCCCGGCCTGCTCGCCGGATTGCCCCGGGCTGTGCCCGGACTGCGGTGTGGCCCTGGCCACCGCCGAGCCCGGACACCACCACGACAAGATCGACCCCCGCTGGGCCAAGCTCGCCGAGATCGCCGTTGCCGATCCCGGGTCCACGGATCCGGGATCCGGAGAACCGGGAAGATGACCGACTCCCGCGACGAGTTGCTCTCGGCGCTCGGCGTCGAGTTGCCCGACGACATCCTGACCATGGCGCTGACCCACCGCAGTTATGCCTACGAGAACGGCGGCCTGCCCACCAACGAACGCCTGGAGTTGCTCGGGGACGCGGTGCTGGGCCTGGTGGTCGTCGAGGAACTATTCCGCCGGCACCCGGACAGCTCCGAGGGCGATCTGGCCAAGTTGCGCAACAGTGTCGTCAACAGCCGGGCGCTGGCCGGAGTCGCACGCCGGCTCACCGAGGGTGGCCTCGGTGAGCACCTGCTGCTGGGCCGTGGGGAGGTGAACACCGGCGGATATGCCAAGTCCAGCATTCTGGCCGACACCGTTGAGTCACTGCTCGGGGCGGTTTACCTGCAGCACGGTCTGGACGGGGCGCGCAAGGTGATCCTGCGGCTGTTCTCCGAACTGCTCGACACCGCTCCGACACTGGGCGCGGCGCTGGAATGGAAGTCGAGCCTTCAGGAGCTGACCTCCTCGCGCGGACTCGGCGTCCCGCGTTATGAGGTGAATGCCGAAGGGCCCGATCATGATCGGCGATTCAGCGCGGTGGTCTACGTCAACGGCGAGGTGTACGGCCGCGGCGAGGGACGGTCGAAGAAGTCGGCCGAGACCGACGCCGCCGCACAGGCCTGGACGGCCCTGGATGCCGAACCCTTCCCCGCTCCGGATGCCTGAGCTTCCCGAAGTCGAGGTGGTCCGCCGTGGGCTTGCCGCGCATGTCACCGGCCACACCATCACCGCGGTGCAGGTGCACCATCCGCGCGCGGTGCGCCGGCACGTCCCCGGAGCCGACGATCTGACCGCGCGACTGCTCGGCGCGCATGTCAGCGGGATCGACCGGCGGGGGAAATACCTGTGGCTCGTCCTCTCCGATGAGCCGCTTGCGCGAAGAGCGTCGGGTGCCGATGAGACGGCCCTGGTGGTGCACCTCGGGATGAGCGGGCAGATGCTGCTCGGTGAGGTCACCAACACCGACCATCTGCGGATCGCCGCGGTGCTCGACGACGGAACCGCGCTGAGCTTCGTCGACCAGCGGACCTTCGGCGGCTGGCAGTTGGCCGAACTGGTCAGCGTGGACGGCAGCCGGCTTCCCGAGCCGGTGGCCCACATCGCGCGCGACCCGCTCGATGCCCGTTTCGACCGCGACGCGGTGGTGAATGTGTTGCGGCGCAAGAACTCCGAGATCAAGCGTCAGCTCCTCGATCAGACGGTGGTGTCGGGGATCGGAAATATTTACGCCGATGAAGCGTTGTGGCGAGCCGGTGTCAACGGTGCCCGCATCGCCGCAAAACTGACCCGCCGCCGGCTCGCCGAGGTGCTCGACGCCGCGGCGCAGGTGATGCGCGAAGCGCTGAGCGAGGGCGGTACCTCGTTCGATTCGCTGTATGTCAACGTCAATGGCCAGTCGGGTTACTTCGACCGCTCACTGAACGTCTACGGCCGCGAGGATCGCGGGTGCCGGCGCTGCGGCGCGGTGATCCGGCGGGAAAAGTTCATGAACAGATCGTCGTTCTACTGCCCGGTATGTCAGCCGCGGCCGCGTGGCGGTAGAAAAAGCGCATGACGCAACCTCGCGGGGAAAGCCCCGCCACCGAACTCTGGGTGCAACGCACCGGCATCCGCCGCTATACCGGCCGAAGCAGCCGCGGAGCCGAGGTGGCGATCGGGTCGGAGACCGACGAGGGGGTGTTCACCCCGGGCGAGTTGCTCAAGATCGCGCTGGCCGGGTGCAGCGGTCTGAGCAGCGATCAGCCGTTGCGCCGCCGCCTCGGTGACGACTACGCCGCCGTCATCCGGGTGTCCGGGGTGGCCGACCGCGAGCAGGAGCGTTACCCGCGACTGGAGGAGACCCTCGAGATCGACCTGTCCGGGTTGTCCGCGCAGGAGAAGGAACGGCTGCTGGTGGTGGTCGCCCGCGCCGTGGACCAGGTGTGCACCGTCGGGCGGACCCTCAAGGCCGGCGCCGAGGTCGCTCTGGAGATCACGGAGACCCCGGCGGCGCCATGAATGCCCGCCTCACCGCCTGGGTGCACGGCCACGTCCAGGGCGTGGGCTTTCGCTGGTGGACCCGCTCCCGGGCGCTGGAACTGGGCCTGACGGGCTACGCCGCCAACCAGACCGACGGCCGGGTGCTGGTGGTCGCCCAGGGTCCCCGGGATGCCTGCGAACAGCTGCTGGGCCTGCTGCGCGGCGGCACCACACCCGGGTTGGTGGACACGGTGGTGGCTGATCTGGAGGAGCCGGGTGAGCCGATGTCGGGGTTCGGCGAGCGCTGAGCCCCGGCTCGATTGAAGCCCGGTAGGCTCGCACGTCGTGTACCTCAAGAGTCTGACGCTGAAGGGCTTCAAGTCCTTCGCCTCGTCGACGACTCTGCGCTTCGAGCCCGGCATCACCTGCGTGGTCGGCCCCAACGGCTCCGGCAAGTCCAATGTCGTCGACGCGCTGACCTGGGTCATGGGCGAGCAGGGTGCCAAAACCCTGCGCGGCGGCAAGATGGAGGACGTCATCTTCGCCGGCACCTCCTCGCGGGCGCCGCTGGGCCGCGCCGAGGTCACGCTGACCATCGACAACTCCGACAACGCCCTGCCCATCGAGTACTCCGAGGTCTCGATCACCCGCCGCATGTTCCGCGATGGGGCCGGCGAGTACGAGATCAACGGCAACCCGTGCCGGCTGCT